>CADBQG010000089.1 GCA_902796805.1 uncultured Bacteroidota bacterium | reverse complement strand
TGCGGATGCACTGTCGGGAAAGGTTTTTCACTTCCGAAACGCTGACGGACTGGAATGTGATGCCGTGTTACACCGCAGAAATGGAACATACGGACTAATTGAGATTAAATTGGGCGGCCCGGACTTGATTGAGAAAGGGGCGGATACACTGAAACGTTTGTCGGCGAAAATCAACACGGAAAAGATGCCAGCCCCGTCTTTCATGATGGTTCTGACCGCTGTTGGTGAATACGCATATCAACGAAAACAGGATGGCATTTGGGTAATCCCCATCGGTTGCCTGAAACCGTGATGCTCTATAGACCGGCAGGCGCTTTTACCCGCTGATTCCGTTATCCGCAAAAAATCTATAGTGTCATTGTGCCAGCTCCAAAAAGTGGTCTGCCGCGCACGTTTCCTTTCTTTAATGAATGGACCTCATCAGCCTTTCCCATTCCTGACGCTGTTTCCGCCCCTCTTCCTGGTACTTTTTACTCTGCTCCAAAATAGGTTGGTATATTTCGGGATCTCTAACCTGTTGCTCATTGGGATATTGGGGGATGGGAGGATATTTTTGTATGTATGATTTTTTCTTCACCTTGATCTGGTCGTTGGCATAGTTGAAGAAACTGTTCCGCTTGGATTTCGGCAATTGGCTCCTAATCTGGCATTCGCGAATCTTTGCCTTGTACTCGGCAATGTAAATCAGGCCTCGCAGTATATTGGAGGTTTTCACCTCTTTGCTTTTCACATACGAATCCACTGGTTTGAACATACTGTCAACGGTGAATTTGAAGTTGTAAATTGCATTGTCGAGCGCTTCCTGCGCTTGGTCTTTTTCTTGTTCCCGGGCATTTAGGATGGAGTCCGTGCGCTGCCTTCGCGCCTCGATGGACTGCGTATCCACTGAACCCGACACAATTGTCAACGGTTTGTCGAGGACATACGTTCCGCTGTTTTGATCTTCGTAAACAGGCAATGGCGTTTCTTTTTTATTTGGTTCCGCCAAAAAAACGGTGTCATGGATGGAAGAGGTCGGAACCTCCGTTGGTTGCGAGGACTCTGTGGATTCGCCATTCGAGTGACGAATCAGCAAAAACGCAGATAATGCGACAGCCGAGGCCATCACAACCATTCCCCACGGCATTAACCGCCTCCCTCTTTCGCAACTCATCATCGCCTCAACTACCTCCTCCGCCGACGAATACCGGTTTTCTTTCTTCGGTTGCAGGCATGTGCGTACAACGCGCACGTACCGATTCGGAATCAACTGCTTCAAAATCAGTCCGTAAGCATATAAGTCGGTGCGGTTATCGACCTCCCCGCCCGCCAATTGCTCCGGTGCGGCGTAGGCTTTCGTGTAAGCCGCCTCCTTGAGTACAGCGTAATGGTCGCTGTCTGACAACCCGTAGTCGATCAGCTTGACGCGATTGCCGTTGTAAGTTACCAAAACATTGGAGAGTTTGAGGTCGCGGTGTATGATATGCTTCCCATGGCAGTAGCCAATGGCTTCCAAAAGCTGCCGCGCCACCGACTCGCGGACGGACTGCGTCGGGTTTTCCGTCAAAAACTCCTCCAACGTGCGCCCATCCACATATTCCATCACGATGCAGAGACCGAAATCCTGGATGTCTTCCTTGCTATAGACCCGTACCACATTCGGATGGTTGAGCTGCATCATCAGGTTGAACTCCTTCTCGAACATACCTTGATACACAGGATCATGGGCAACCTCTGGCTTCAACGCCTTCAGGGTGAACCATTGGCCGTTGCGCTGCGCCTTGCACAGCCGGCAGTAGCCTCGCGAGGGCAGTTCAAGAAAATTTGAAAACGCCCCCGAAACGTTATATTCGGAGGAGAGGACGAATCCGGAAGAGGAAATATCATCAGAGGGATTTATCATGCGGCAAAAATAAACAAAATGCAAATACCGAAAATCACTGTGGTGAATACAAAACCTCTTAGTCGCTGCAACTACTTTGACGCGCTATAAGAACCAAAAAAGAACCACCTCTGTATATCCGGATGTTTGCTATCTTTGCGTTGCAATTTGACAGAACATGTCCATCAACCCGCAACATATCACCCTGCTGCGCCAACTCGTGGAAGAGTCAGCTGACCACGCCGTAGCCACCTCCAACGACTTCATCTTCCTGTCGGGGGAGATACGCGGACGGCTGAATGAGAACATCAGCGTCTCCACTCTGAAGAGACTCTGGGGTTATGTGGACGGTTATGCCTCGGTGCGCCAAAGCACCCTCGACATCCTCGTCCGCTTCATTGGTTTCCCCGACTGGGAGACCTTCGTGTCGGACTACTGCGAGGTGGATGGCGTGCAATCGTCGCACCGCGTTGCGGGAGAGTCGCTCTTTGTCAAGGATTTGAGTATTGGCGACAACGTGGAAATCCAATGGAACCCCAACCGCCGCTTGTTACTCAACTATTTGGGTGACAATATGTTCACAACAACAGAGTCCGAGAACGCCAAACTGAAAGCGGGCGACCGGTTCCTGTGTCAGCGCTTCGTCTTGAACCAACCACTGTTTGTTGACGTTCTGACTAAAGATGGTCATACGGAACTATTCGTGATGGGCAACAAGGGCGGGTTGACGAAAATATCCCGGAAAAGATAGACAACAGACTACAATTTCTTGCCTTCAGCGATTGCGACGATTCTCCGCGCCACCTCTTCGGGACTGTCCACTAACAGTTGGCCGTGGTTCATCTTCTCGAAGACTTCCACGTGCGCATCGGGACATAGCGAGAGCAAGTGTTTGACCTGCGGCTTCGCGACAAACGCCTCCTTAGTGCCGTGCCAATAGTGGATGTCGGCTCCTTGAATAGATTCCAATTTGCTGGTATATACCGATTTGTAGCCATCCAACACCGCGCGGGTCTTTCCCGACGGATAGACTTTCCTGATCTCATCCAGCAGAACATCGAAATAGTGCGAGTGGAACACCCGCCGCCAGAAGCCTGTCCAGCGATAGCAGGTCCAAACGTTGAAGGCCTGATAGTGGCGCAGCAGTCCCTCGACCCATTTGGGCAGCGGCAGCAACGGTGCGGCATCCATGACGGCGTGGTCGATGACGATCTCGTTGCGCTCCAGCATCCGCGAGAGGATTTTGCCACCCAACGAGAGTCCGTAGGCGACGTCAAGCCGCCCGGCGAGATTCTCCTGCACGTAACAGATGGCCTGCGCGGCCTGGTCATCCACGGAGGTGAAACTGGAGGGCTTGCCGAGCAGAAAGCCGTCAATATCCGCGGTGATAATGCGGAAATCCTCCCTCAGCAACTCCACCAACGGAAGGAAAATCTCGTGCGAGACTCCCAAACCGGGAAGCAGGAGGAGGGTCGGTTTTTCGGGAATGCCGTAAATATGGAAGTCCATCGGTTAATCAAATGTTTATTCGCTGTAAATCAACAATAATACCATCAAATCTCCTCCAACCCCAACTCCTTCAAAAACACGTTGAGTTTGTCTTGCGCTACCGCAATCTTGTCATCACATTCCTTCAATTGCTTAGTAACAGCTTCAAGGTCAACCTGTTCCTCCTCTTTCGAGAGGTTCACATAGCGCGTGATATTCAGATTGAAGTCGTTTTCCTTGATTTCCTGCAACGACACCAAGCGTGAGAAACGGCTTTCCTCCTTGCGGAACTGATAGGTCTCCACGATCTTTTCCACATCCTCGTCACGAAGGTAGTTCTGACGCTTGCCTTTCTCGTAATGCTCCTCGCCACTGGCGTTGATGAACAGGATTTTATCGTTCTTGCGGCATTTCTTCAACACAAGGATGCAAACCGGAATTCCTGTGGAATAGAACAGGTTGGCGGGCAGACCTATGACGGCATCAATATTGTCGTCTTCGAGCAGTTTCTTGCGGATGACTTCTTCCTTGCCGCCACGGAACAGCACACCGTGAGGCAGGATGATGGCCATCGTGCCGTTGTCGCTCAAGAAATGGAAACCATGCAACAAAAAAGCAAAATCGGCGGCCGACTTGGGTGCCACACCATAGCGGCTGAAACGGAAATCCTTGGCGGTCTCTTCCGTCGGGTCCCAGCGCAGGCTGAAAGGCGGATTGGCCACCACCGCATCAAACTGCATTTTCTTGGCGGGGTTTTGCTCATTGAGGATGTCCCAATCGTTGGCTAACGAATCGCCGTGGTGAATCTCAAACTCCACGTCCTTCACACCGTGCAACAGCATATTCATCCGGGCAAGGTTATAGGTGGTGATGTTCTTCTCCTGACCATAAATCTTCCCGATGGAATGGCCTTTCATCTCGCGCCTGACATTGAGCAGCAACGAGCCT
>CADBQG010000088.1 GCA_902796805.1 uncultured Bacteroidota bacterium | reverse complement strand
TTGTGGTGGCGTTACGATTCGGAGAATACGGAAGCGGACGAAACAGTGTCGTCAGGTGAATCGCGAAGTTATTATGGCGGAATCTTGTTCGCCATCACCGTAGGTTACATCCTTTCCTTGGTTAGAGTGCTCGGCGGCGGCTATTGGCAATTCGCCCACCTTCCCATCTTGGTTGAGGTGATCACCTGTCTGCTGATCGTGCTCATTACCATTGGGGCTATCCTTATGCTGGCCAAAAGACGCACGACGGTGCTCCCCATCACGATGATTTTCGTTCTCATCGTCATCCACTTTTTCTCGTCGCATTATCTGCCGAATATCTTATCCAATCATTTCACTCCCAAGGACACCTTGTACGGTAAGGTGAATATTTTCCCTTATGTCGCGACTGTTTGTGGCATTGCGTTCAATCTGGCCGCCTTTATCCTTTACCGCAGGGAGATGAAATCTTGACCATTAAAACAATAAAACGAGCTTTTTTGCGATAATTTGGGTATGAGAAAAGCACTATTTCTGTTATTGTTGAGTTTCTGCATCCGGGTTGTGGCTTTGGCGCAGCAGGATTTCTTCAGCCGTCTGGCCGACTCGGCCTTGACGTTGACGCATCAGCAAGTGCAGTACGATCCCGCTTATTTTAAGATAAGCTATCCCAACGGTGACGTGCCTGCGAACAAGGGCGTATGTACGGACGTGGTCATTCGCGCCTACCGGAAACTCGGTATCGACCTGCAGAAAGAGGTGCACCTCGATATGAAAGCAAATTTCCGCCTTTATCCGCAAAAATGGAGGTTAAAGGGTCCGGATTCTTTTTTCATCGAAGATTTGCAACGCTTGTTTTTGAGTCATAGTTTGTTATAATTATAATGTATAATTTGTTTTACTTGGCAAAGGTACTATTTTTTCCTTTCAGGCACGGCGCTGGGAATCTTATTGTTTTCGCCGCTCTAAAACACAAAATGGTACGAATGGGTAAGGATAGGATTCAGCACGCACTTTATCGCAGCTTTTCCTCTTTTATGTCAAAACAATTTTTGCAAGTCCATTGCCATAAATTCCTCCACGGGAAAACCGCCCTCGCCAATGACGAGGGCCTCTTTCGGATTAAACATTGCCTTGAACTGTTGTAGTCCGGCATTGTTTTTCTCCGCATTGCTTTTTACTTCAAGAGCGACAATGGTTCCTTTCTTTCTCAATATGAAATCCACCTCATCGTTGCGCTCCCGCCAATAATAGACCTCAAAGCGATGGGCAAAAGATTGGCTTACAATGTAGGTGCCGATGCCAGACTCAAAGATGTGTCCCCATGCCTTGCGGTCAAGAAGCGCCTGCCCGAAAGTGAACGGACTGAATACCGTTTTTAAGGCGTTGTTATAAACTTGGAACTTCGGGATGCTGGCTTTTCTACGGGCGGTATCTATACTGAACTTCTGGAGTCCGCAGAGCAAACCGCTTTCATTCAAGAGGTTGACGTATCCAGCTAACGTGGTGGTGTTTCCGGCATCCTGCAGGAAACCCAGCATTTTGTTCAGGGAAAGTATTTGTCCCGAATAGGCTGCACCCAGCTCGAATGTTTGGCGAAGCAAGGCGGGCTTCCCGATGGGCGTATCTATCAGTATGTCTTTGTTGATGGTGGCATCAATAATGGAGGATTGGATGTATTGCTGGTAACGGTCTTCGTCGTTGATCAGCGGTGCCGCTCCGGGATAGCTTCCGAAAAACAGATATTGGTCAAATGTGAAGCCAAAACATTCCCTCATTTCACGATAGCTCCAATGTGTCATCCGTATTTCCTCGAAACGCCCGGACAACGACTCTGACAACCCTTTTTCCAGCAATACCCGGCTGCTGCCTAAAAGCAGCACTTTGACACCCACGTCGTGGAAGCTGTCGTGGTCCCACTCTTTTTTCACTACTTCGCTCCAATTGGCGATTTTCTGAATTTCGTCAATCACTAACACTATGGATGTCAGTGCTTTGGAAAACATTAGTCGGCGCACTGACGACCAGCAATCAGAAATCCACGCGCCATTGGTTGCGGGCACATTGTCGGCAGAAAAGAACAAATACTCCCCGTCATAGTCTTTCAGTACCTGTTTCACCACCGTTGACTTTCCCACCTGCCGCGGTCCGGTCAAAACCTGGATGAAACGTCTCGGTTCTTCTAATCTGGATTTAATTACTTGATATTCAGCTCTTTTATACATATTCAAACATTTTACTCAATGCAACGTGTATTTATACGCGATGCAAAATTAAAAAAAATATTTGAAGCAAACCGCAATAGCGGGCATCTTGCGACAAGCCGCGTGTTTTCCCACGCGAACCTCACAGTTTGCGCTTTGCGACGCTTGGAAGCGTCGCCTCCTGAGAGCCTGGTGGCGTGCAACACCTTGTTGTCTTAACATCCCGACATTTCTCCACCATTGAAAAAAAAGGCGGCAGCAGAATTCTGCCACCGCCTTGGTGTATGTTTATTTCAGTTTTTTGTCATCATCTACGATTCACTATTATCTTGCCGTTTACAACACTGCCGTCGTCAAGTCGCACCTTAACAACATAGTTGCCAGAAGGCATGTTGGCAACATTCAGCCTTGAACGTTCAGCGGAATCCGCATCACCCCTGTAAACGAGCTTGCCGGTAATCGAGTACACCTCAACGGTGCGCATTCTCTCTCCCTCTATGTTCAGCACCGCGCTGGCAGGGTTCGGATAGAAAGAGAAGACAGGAGCCTTGACATCATCGATTCCATAGTTGTAGGCAACATATAGCGTGAGATGAACAACGCTGTCGCAGCCGGCTATCGTCATGTAGTGTATGTCGTAGTTGAAGACACCGCTGTCGGCCGGAGTGATGACGAAATTCTCGTCGTAAACATACTCGTGTTCCCTGAGAGCCGTGTCAGACACATAGACGTCGTATGTCGGGTTTATGGTAAGGTTGAGCACATAGACGCTGTCGCAGCCGGTCTGCGTGGTGAGACTGTCGTAGTAGATGCCGGCGGTGAGATATTCGCCGTCGCGCCACAGATAAGGCACGTTCTCGCAGGTGGCGGCCTCGGTAATGAACTCGTACTTGGGCGAAACCGTGAGCATTACGGTGAGCGTACTGTCGCAGCCTGCGGCGTTCTCAAGGGTGCGCTGCAAGAACATCGTGCCGGCCGTCAAAGCCACTGTATCGAATCCGTTGCCTGCATATATGCCGCCCTGACAGATCGTGTCGTAGATTGTTGCAGACGAGCTCTCCCTTACAACTAAATCCAGTTCATAAACGTCCATGCAGCCATACTGGTTCGGTACGCTGTCGTAATAAGTGCCGGCCGAAGTGTAGCCGTGGTTGCGCCATGAATATGGAAGTTCAGAATCACAGACTGTGTCGCGGAAAACCTCGTAAACCGTCGGATTAACGGTGAAATTCAACACGAAGGTGCTGTCGCAACCGCCTGCAGTCTGCAATGTGTCGTGATAAACGCCGCTTTCGCCGAGAGACATGCCATGCCACAGGTACGGGAGGTCGTAGTCGCACACTGCCATCGTTTCAGAAGCGTGGTACGACTGGTTGACTGTCAGCACGAGCCTGTAGGTGCTGTCGCAGCCGGTTGCAGCTGTCTGCAACTTGTACTCATGCTCGCCGGCAGTGTTTATGGACATGCCTCGCCAGATGTAAGGAAGCTCGTCGCTGCATACGGTCTCGGTCTCGACGAAGAGATATGTCGGGTTCACCATCACATTCACCGTGTGGATTACGCGGCAACCTGTGTTCTCGTTGCTTACAGTGTCGCTATAAACACCGCTTTCTGATATTTGCAGGCCTCGCCATTCAACTGTCTCGCCTTCGCACAACTCGATGTCGTTGGAGGCAACAAACTCGGTTTCGTTCACGGTAAGTTGCAGTTTGTAAACACTGTCGCAGCCGCTTGCACTCACCAAAGAGTCGTAATATACTCCTGACTCATTAAGGTTTTTGCCGCGCCATATATAAGGAAGCTCATGGTCGCAGGTCTCGGCGGTTTCTGTCATCAGATATTCCTGGGCTTTCACAATTGTGAGCGCCACTATGCTGTCGCAGGCATTCTCCCTGTTGAAGACCACATCGTACTGACCGTCGCTCTCAAATGTACTGCCCGCATATTGAACCGGGAAGTCGCTTTCGCAGACCACCATCTCCTGCACTCCATGGGCGGTGGGGATAACGTTCAAGGTGAGCATGACAAGACTGTCGCAATGGTTCACTGTTGAGAAATGCACTTCATATACACCCTCTTGTGTGAAAACGGAATCGCCATATTGCAACGGCAGGTTCTCCTCGCAAAGCGTAACCTCGTCGGTTCCTTCGTAGGTGTCGTTTACATTAAGCACGAAGTGAGTTATTGTCAAACAGTTGTCGTCATCGCGCTCTTCAATGTCATAACTGCCTGCCTCGTTGAAGATTTCGTTCTTGTACTGGTATGGAAGCCCGTCGGCGCAGACAGTAACTTCCTCTTCGTATTCAGTGTTCGGGGCTATTGTGAGCTGAATATTCCACACACTGTCGCAGCCGCTTGTGGTCTGGAGACTTACAACATGTGTACCACCCTGCTCGAACTCATATCCTTCGCAGAAGATATATGGAAGGGCGCCCTGGCACACTGTAACAGCAGTGTCCCTGTTGAAACTTTCATTCACGTTGAGGTGAAGCACAACAATGCTGTCGCAACCGTCAACGGTGGTGAAAGCGATTTCGTAGTCGCCGGTCTCGTCGTAGCTGTAGAGTTCGTTGTCGTTCCAATAGAACGGAACGTCAACATCACATATATTCACTATTGTGTCCTTGCTGAATGTCGGGTGTACCGTCAATGTCAAAGTTGTGGTGCTGTCGCAACCGTGAACGTTCTGCGCAAGGTTCGTGAGCATATACACGCCCGGCTCCGTTATAAGGGTGTCGAATCCGTGTATTTGGAGGCGCTCGCCCTGACAAAGTGTGGTCTCAAGCTGCACGTAAGACGGCTGGTTCACCGTGAGATTGAGGGTGATTGTGCTGTCGCAGCCTGCAACAGTCGTGAAGTTGTGCACGAATGAGTAGGTGCCGTGCACGTCAAGAAGAGTGTCGAAGCCGTGGCCTTCGAAGCGCTCACCGGCGCAGATTTCCTCGCTGAACACAAGGTTATAGACAGGGTTCACGGTGAGTATCAGGTTCACGGTGCTGTCACAGCCCGTGGCGGCACACTGCTCAACCCTCGACACCTCCTCAACGCCGACTTCGTCCGGAGTTATGGAGAAGCCGTTTTCAGAATATGTGTCGCCAAGACAAACAGACGCATGGATTGTGGTGTCCTTCGTGTCGTTTACCGTGAGATGGAACGTAACGGTGCTGTCGCAGCCTATTGATGAGACGAAAGTATGCATATAGTCGCCTGAAACAGATAACTGTTGGCCGCCAAATTCAACCGGAAGCTGCTCGCTGTTGTCGCACAGCACTATGCTCTGCTCGGTCTCGAACTTCTGCAACACATTTACTGTTACCGTTATGATGCTGTCGCAGCCCTCCAAAGTCGTGTAAGAGAGAACAGTGTCGTAGCTGCCGATGGCCGACACATCGAAGTCTTTGTCAACGGCCTCGTAGTAATATGGCTCGTCAGATTGGCAGGTTGACACGCTCAGCGATATGCTGTAAGATGGGTTCACGGTTATGTTGAGAGTTACGGTGCTGTCGCAGCCGAAAGCCGTTTTGAGATTCTTCTCCATCTCGAAATCTCCGGGCTGTGAAGCCTGAAAATTGAAGTTGTTCTGGCTATAAACCTCACCCTGGCAAAGCACCTCCTTGAGGAATGTGTGCTCAGGATGATGCACGAATATCTGAAGAACAGTGGTGCTGTCGCAGCCGTTGGCAGCCTGTGCGGTGTTCACCAATGTCTGGTCTTCAACGATGTCGGAGACATTGAATCCGTACTGGTTATAGGAGTCGCCCTCGCACACATGGGCAACTATCGTGTCGCGATACTCGGAACCCACCGAGAGTGTCAGCGTGACAATGCTGTCGCAGCCCGCCACCGAAGTGAAGTTGCCTACGTAAACACCCTCATCAGTCAATGTCTGACCGTTGAAACTGTAACTGCCGTTCTCGCATATCATTCTTGAAATATTGTGGCTGTAAACCTGGTTGACAGTGAGAACAAGGGTCGTTACGCTGTCGCAGCCGTGAACGTTCTGACTGTGGCTCACAAGCTCATACGTGCCAGAAGCGGCTATCGTGGTGTCGAAGCCATTGTTAGAGTAGTGCTGACCGGCGCATGTCTCGTCGTAAAGAACAATGTCGTCGGTGTGGTTGATTGTGAGGTTGAGTGTTACTATGCTGTCGCAGCCGTTCACCGTCGAGAGAGTGAATTCCGTTGTGGAGAAATCCCCTGCCTCTGCAGTGAATGTAACGCCATTGTAGGTAAACGGAAGCTCATTATCGCATATGGTGACATCGTCGGTGGCGTTGACAGAATAGTTGATGGTAAGGTCAAGGGCAACAATGCTGTCGCAGCCGTCGGCTGAAACGAATGTCTGCTCATATACGCCCGACTTCTCGTAGGTCTCGTTGTTCCAAGTATAACTGTCGCAGGCCTCTGCACTGATCTCAACATACTTGCTTTCGTTAATGGTGAGATTGAGAGTTACAATACTGTCGCAGCCGTTCGATGCCGTAAAACTCTGCTCATAGACACCTGAGGTCTCGTATGTCTGGCCGTTCCAGGTGAAGAAATCGCAGGCAGTCTCACTGAAAGAATAGGTTATCTGAGGCTTCACATAGAGATAGAGCGTAACCACGCTGTCGCAGCCGGCTGAAGACTGGCTGCTCAGTTCGAATGTTTGAAGGCCTGTCTCGTCGAACTCCTGGTTCAATCCATGGTTCTGGTAAAGCGTGTATTGGCATACAGAGTCGAAAATGTCCTGCGGGTCGTATTGCTGGTTGACGGTTACAACAAGTGATGCCGGCAGGCTTGAACAGCCTGTGGCGGCGTCGTAGCCTGCCACCATGAACTCGGTGGTCTCATATAGATACACATCGAAACTGTTGCGCTCGCCGATAAACTGACCGTCCGTTTCGTACCAGCGGTATGTATTGGCATTTGAAGACACAAGAGCGGAAAGGTCGCCCGCAAATTCACCGCACGAAACCGGCTGTGAAAGAACCGAAATCTGCGGAACCGCATTTACAACGGCCTTCACAAGCACGCGCGAGCTGTGGCATTGCGTGTTCGCATTGTAGCTTTCAACATAAAATGTGGCCGTGGCCTGAACGTTACTCGTATAGTTGTATCCCTCGAAGAGAGATGTTGGTGTTGTGCTGTTCTTATACCATCTACAGATGGTTGCATTGTCGCTGGAGATAGCTGAAAGTGTAATCTCGCCGGCCCCGCAACGCATAGTATCGTGAGTCTCAGGAACTTGCGGAATATCATTAACTGTTATAGCAACTGGAATCCTGCTACTTTCACAAGCAGTGTTGCTGTTGTAGCTCGACACGTAGTATGTGGTGCTTGTCTCGTAATTGTTCTGATAGCTGTTTCCGGTCTGGAACGGCTGCGCATCGTTTTCAGACTCATACCAGCGGCAGGAGTTGCCGTTGGTGCCGGAAGCCACGTTCACTGTCATGGAACCGGCGCCGCAGCGGCTCGTGTTGGCCGTTGTTATAGTTGGCTGCGATGGCTGGGTATTTACCGTCACTGTAAGTGTTATCACACTGTCGCAACCGGCGGCGTTCTCCAAAACAATGGTCTTCGTACCCGCCGATGTTATAGTCTGCCCGGCATACTCGTAAGGCAGTTCGTTGCTGCAGAGTGTGAGAGTCTGCGCGGAGCTTGTCGACTGCTTAACGGTGAGGTTCACGGTTACAATGCTGTCGCAACCGGCTGCGCTTGTGAGTGTCTCTGTTATTTCCTGCGAAGACGTGTAAGTCTTTCCAAGCCATTCAAAAACATCGCACACAACGGTGTCAACAGTTGTTGACTGTACTTCGTTGATGGTGAGTTGTAGCGTAACAACGCTGTCGCAGCCCGATACAGTCTGCAAGGTTTTGGTATAATTTCCCGAAGACTTGTATGTTTCGCCTTCCCATTCGTATGTATCGCATGATGACACGATGTCAACAATGCCCGAATAGGTCTGGTTTACAACGGCTGTGAATGTAGTCTTCGAACTTTCGCAGTGGGTTGAATTGTCGTAAGCGGTCGCCTTGAAAGACGTTGTCCCGGAGAGGTTTACGGTGTGGGTTTCACCGCTCCCCAACAACTGGTCGTCAGAAGAGTACCAGCGTATCGGAAGGTTGCTCGACGGCACCGACATGGTTGAAGTTTCGCCCGCGCACACAGGCTCGCATGTTACAGAAGGAGCGGCAGGGAGCGGATTCTTACTGATTTGAATTGGGGTCTTGGCACTTTCACAATGTGTAGTATTGTTGTAGGTGGTTGCATAGTACGTTGTGCTGGACGATATGTTTTTGGCTTGATATGTAACGCCCTGGGCAGTGTAAGCTGTAGCATTTTGCTGATACCATCTCACGATGTCGCCATTCACTCCCGCTGTTGCCGTAAGTGTTACATTGACGTTGTCGTTTGAGCAAATCGGTTCCGGATTCACTACAGAAGGAATCTCCGGCACTGCGTTTACCGTTACCGTCAATTGCACCGGTGCGCTTGCGCAGGCAGCATAGCCCACCGCATAGAAAGAGGTTGTCTCTGCAACATGTTGAATGTTTGAAGTTTGTTGAGTGCAGGCAGCGTCGCTGAACCAGCCTATCGACATATTCGGCTCGCTCGGGGTCGCCTCAAGCGTTACATCGCCCTCGCCGCATAAGCTGATACTTGACACTGCGGGAGGTGCTGGCAATTCCATAATATTCACTGTTATCATAGCGCGCTCCGAAGAGCATCCTGCGTCATTCCGGGCACTCACATAGAACGCCGTGGTGGCCTGCACGCTTGGCGAATAGGTTTCACCGGTGTGCAAAGTGTTCTGCGACGAAGCAGTGGCATACCAGTTGTATGTCAGCGCCTGCGTGGCATCGGGGACCACGCTGATCGCAACTTCGCCGCCGCCGCAGTTATACACGTCCGACACCTGAGGGGCCTGCGGCTTGGACGCAGCCGCCAAAGTGAAAGACTCTACCGTGGAACATCCGTTGGCAGTGGCATGAACGAAATAATCCCCGGCTTCAGCAACCTTGTAGCTGGTCCCCTGCGACTGGTTTGGCCAGTAATAAACTGTATTTGGAATGTTGCTTGAAACCGTTATTGTGGCTGTGTCAGGTATGCAGATCACCTCAGGATATGTTACAGTAAGTGTTGGCTTTGTCCTGTTTTCCACAGTGATTGAGGCCGAGCTTGAACAGCCAGAGTAGGTGGCCGTAACAAAATATGTGCCGCCGGTGGTTATCTTTATCGTCGATTGTGTGGAACCGTCTTGCCACTGGTATGACGGCATTGCAGTTCCTGCAAAATCACCGCAGCTTGCAGTGAGAATCAGAGTATCACCGTTACAGATGAAATTGTCTCCCATGATGCTCACTTGCGGTGTCTCGATGCTCGCCACGGTTATGTTCTTCGTGGTCTTGCAGCCGTAGTTGTCGGTTCCCTCAACGGAGTATGAGCCCGGCGCGGATATGTTCACCGACGACACGTTGGTGGCTATCGGCGCTCCATCGGCAGACATCCAGTTGTAGGTGAGTGCGCTGTTGGAGCCGGTGAGTGTTGTTGACGTTCCTGAACATATTGCGAGGTTGCCGTTCACTGAGAACTCCGGCTTCGGCCTTACCGTGACGTATGCAACCGCCGTGCCCTGACAGCCGTTGGCATCGGTGCCGGTAACGGTGTATTGCGTGGTTGCAGTGGGAGTAACGGTCTTCGATGCGCCGCTGCCCAGGCTGTTGCTCCAAGTGTAGCTCGAAGCCCCCGAAGCCGTCATCGTAACGCTCTCGCCCGCACACACGGCGTAGCTGCCGTTGTTGCTGAGGGTGATGGTGGGAACTACAATATTGAAATGTATGGTATATGTCTTGTCTGAACCTAAACGGTTAATGGTAGCCGTATAGTTGTTGGCTGCTGTAGCCTGGGTTATAGAGACCTGGTTCTTGCTGTTCGCAATGGATGACTCCGCCGTGGCGGTTATAGTGGGAATATTGTTTGCACAGCAGTTGATAGTGTATTCAAACGTGTTCTTGTTGAAGTTGGCAATTGTGGTGCCATTGGCCTTTATGTCCGTCATGAAACCGTTATACACCAACTCGATGTCGTCCATATAAAGACGATCATCTTCCGTTCCACCTTTTGCGACCTGATTGTTGGTGAATGTAACCAATATATATGACGGTGTTGCGCTGTTGTTTGTGTATGTAAACGGTGTGGTGTAGCACTGCCACGACATTGACGAGGCCGAAGTGGTTGTTCGCGTGAAAGCCCTCTCCATTGATGCCACTACCCTGCTCTGGAAACTGCTCGGCACAGGGTCTCGCATCTCTTGGCTGTTGTGGATTATAGCACTGAGTCGAGCCTTTGCATTTTGACCTTGGTTTGTCCCAGATCCTGTTGCATAAAACGAAGCCCAGAAACGGATACTGTCAGGGTAACCTGTGAACGGCTCACGGTAACCAGACACACTTCGGTTGTAGTTTGCGGTCTGATCACCTGCATTGGAAGATCCTACACGTATCTGGCCAGTAGTGAAATTACCATTTGCCAAATTATTCCAGACATTTTCAGAATATACGCAACAACTATAATTTCCAGTATGACCGTTTTCTCTCGAATGATGGTTCGTCGTCACAAAGGAACATCCTAATGAAGCAAGCCCTGACAAATCACATTTCGAATCGCTAAACGTATGCCACCCTGAAGGCACGGAAGTAGCACTTCCCGACCAATTCTCGAATCCGCCGTTGGAAAGCTGGTACTGCGCAAACCCGTGCAGCACACCAAGCGTTGTAATAATCAATAAGAGTAAGACTTTTTTCATAAATTATTTTTTTCTAAATTCTAAGCTCTAATTCAAAAGCGGCGGCAAAAATACAAAATACATGATATGGTCGGCAAAAATCTGGCAATTTTGTTTGTAAACAAAAGATAATCAGGAAAATAAAAATGTTAATTTTCGTTAATGCGCAATTCTGGGCAACGAATTGCGCCGCTTCCTATCTTTTGCTCCCTACCAATGCTGGCAGGCCGTCAGGAGATTATTACACGCCGGCACTATTTGTCTCATCTCTTTCTGCCCGCAGACCTGACGGCCTGCGAAACCCGCGCACGGAAAACCGCATTTGCAACCGAACCAT
>CADBQG010000087.1 GCA_902796805.1 uncultured Bacteroidota bacterium | reverse complement strand
GATTCGGAATTATTGCATTCCGCCACATAAAAATTCTTGATACGAACAAGGCTGAATTTCTGTCACGAGATTCAGCCTTGTTTTTTCCTGACTTCGTCATTGGGACACCCAAAAATTTTCGTCAAAGAGTTTTTGATCCAGCGGTTCTCTCAAGCCGACGTATAATTGCAATCAGAGTATTCTGCTCATTACAAGCAAATTATAAATTTAAAGATTTTTTTGTGACGAAGTCAGGAAAAAGTGGATATGTGGAGTAAGATATATACAAAAGATACTGGATAATCTTGGAATTTACTACAGTAATTATTTCAAATGTTTGTTACATTGATTAGGTTAATTGTTGAAAAAAAGTTTTGTTAGAAATAAAAAAAAGAATTACAGTGTCACCAATATACAGGACGAGATTTCCCTTTACCATTTTTTTGGGGAACATATACTCCTTTCACTATTTTAACATCGGGAATAGAAAACCGAAGTGGATAAATACCTTTGAATATTTTTTTTACAAAATGACGAGGTGAACCATATTCTCTTTTATAAAATAAATATCTATTAAAAGGAGGTGATAACACATAATGAATGTAATATCTATTTTTCTTTTTATTAAAATTACTGATTAAAACTATCCTTATGCCTTTAAAAACGCCCCAAGTTAGAGTGTCTTTATAATAATGCGTACCATATTGATTGTATCCGATTGGCTCGTGGAAAATATAACCAATAAATACAACTGCAGAATCTGGAATAAGTTCACACAATTGTATAATTTCTTCTCTTTGAATCGAATATGAATGAACATTGTTTGTGTTATAATATGTTATGGAATCATAATAACTATCATTTTCAAAATATATGATTGTTGTTGTTTCTAATGGCAATTTTCCATCTATCATAATGAAAAAATCCAAAGGCTCACAAAGCATAGCGTCATCTAAGACACACTCAGTATTTGATTGTGCCAATGTTTTTACAGAGCAAATCAATACCAAATGAAATATGAGATAAACACCTTTCATTGAATTGAATTTATTTTATATAACCTATTCTTTTTCCTCTTTCCACTATATTGCGAGCGGCATCCATTAAAATTGTACAATTAGGCTTTCTTACTCCTATATTTCCATAAAAAGACATAGCATCTTTTCTACCTGTGTGCCCAGTGAAAGAGTTGTATTCTCCTATAAGTTTTCCAACAATAATATTTTGAGAAAAATTTCTAAAAGACTCTATATCTTTTGTACTTAGTTGCGTAGGAGAACGATAAGAACCGTCTATTTCATCGCTTTTTCCCCATGTATGACTATGTATTGATGTTTTTCCTTACGAAATTGGCAATTTGACATGGTCACTATGTCCCTCACCTTGATGCCAAATTCCGTCGTTATCAAAAGCACTACCCTCTTCTTTTTTTCCTCCGTTATTTTTTGCAGCCATATCAAAAACTTCAATAGCTTTGCTAATATCAGTGTATGTTGTTGTGTGTGATATTGTAATATTTGGATCATCTGCGCTTGTAGTCTTTTTTTGTTTATGATTATTGGAAATGTAATTTTCTGAACCTCCTTGTACAAGATATACTTTTCCATCTTTTACACCGTCAGTTCCAAAATAATTACCATAAAAATCATAGAAATCCCCAAATTCCTCCCCATTCGGATCCACCAGCATTATGGGGTTGTTGGCACAATAAACATACGGTGAGAACGAGGGATATTTGTGAGCCATCGGGTCCACGCTCAGCCAGATGTACAGGTCGCTGCTGTAATAGCGTGAGCCAAACCGACGAATGAGCGAATGCCAAGCCAAACTTGTTTGTGCTTGGCTGAGCGAAGAGGGGGAAACCGAGCGAAGCGAGGTAACTGAATAGCCTGTTTCAGTGTCGCGTTCTTTGGCGGAGAAGGTGTGATTGCAATGAGAAGTTAGGAATGAGGAATTAGGAATTGAAATGCTCATGGCGGATTGTGGGATGTGCCAACGCATGCAAATGTTGACTATACGTTCAGTGTGTGGGTGAAAAAAGTTGCGAACAAAGGGTGCTCGTACTCATTCGGTGCGCCACATCCTTCTAACGCACGGTACTATGGCTTGATGTATCAGGAGCACCAGTCAGATTTAAAGGCGAAGCTGGGTACCGAGTATTGTAACTGGTTTTTTATGAGCAGCCACGCTTCAAGGCACACAAACACAAGTGAGTTTGTTTTTATAAGTTGGACGATACGCCACCTTGGTGAAAGCTCCTATAATTGTAAGATATATATAGACGGGAGCTGGTTGATGACAAGACATTCATTAACACATCATGGCTCGGCATGGGGAACTGCTACTTCGGTATTTCCAATGGAGCCGGGACAAATAGCATGATTGGGTACTATAAGCACTTTTCAGTACACGAGGCACTTGATGACCAACAGATTCAGGAACTTTATGGACGAGGCGGTGTACCGACATTGTAAAGCGAACTGAAATTCATGGAGGATTAAGAGATGTGTCAGTGTGTAATATTTGTACAAATTGATTTAAGAAAAGGGTACGATTTGATTTGGAGATTATAAATAAAAAAGACATTGTGCTTTCACGATGTCGGGTTTTAATCTTTTCCGTTGCGTAAAGAAAAGCTGGCCCTGTATTGTGCCAGCTTAAAAAATGTCTTAATTTGTAATACCAAAAAAGTGAGACTTGCGCATAAATGCATTTTCTAATTGTCAGTGGTTATACGTTATTGAGGGTTAGTGGTAAATGGTTATTGGTTATGGATTGGGGATAGGTGATTAATGGAGGAGGTGCGTAAAAAATGTAGGGACGCAATGAATCGCGTCCCTACAAAATGTGGAAACCGACAAATATATCAGTCCATTACCGTTTCACCACCCGATTGGTGACGGTTCCATATTCGGTGGTTACACGCACGAAATAAACACCGGAAGCACGGGCAGAAATATCTATAACTATCTGGTAATCATACACAAAGTACTGCTCTAATCGTTTCCCGTACATGTCATATACTTCCACCTGCTTGATGAGGTCTTGCTCGTTGCGGATGATACATTTTCCAGTCGTGGGGTTGGGGTAGAGATACAAGAGTTGGTCGATGTCACGCTCGGGAACCCCGACATCAGGTCTTACGGAAAACACCACGTCGTCGATGAACACCTTGCCCAGATAGGCGGGACAGTGGTAGCGGAACGCCACATATCGTCCGTTGCCATTGTAGTGGTCAAGGAGTATGGAATGCGGTTCCCATACGCCCCAGCTCTGGAGTGTGATGGTATCAACCGGTACGAAAGAGGCGGCATCGTAAGGACTGTTCATCACGCCAATGAGCATCGTGTCCCAACCCGGAACAGCACCAGTTTCCTGGAAGTAACTGAAGTTCAATTGGATGCTGTCGAAGGAAAGATTCGGGGCGAATGCAGGGGTGATGGCCCAGTCGTCGCTGAATGAATTGGCGAGGAAGAGCATCGAACCGACACCGCTGGCGGAAACTTCGGACGAAACGATGGGATAGTAGGAGTAGGATGCAGGAGTCAGAATACGACGCCAACAATCAGGGAAGGCCGTCTCACTATTTGTTCCGTAAGTGTCGAAGGACTCCGTGTAGGGCAATTGGCTAATAATGCCACAGTCAGGGGTGATTTCGAGTGGCACTGACCATTCCGAAAGGCCGTTTGATCCACAGACGGTACGTACGAATATACGGTACGTTTGTCCAGAAGTCAGGTTGTCAACGACAAACGAGGTGTTGTCGGTAACCATCGGTGCTTGAGTGTTAGGGAAAACTCCCGAGGCGCAGGCCACATATTCCCATTGTGAAGAACTACTATGAGAGGGTTCGAATGAGATAGTGGCCGAAGTGGCGGTAAGGTCAGAAGCGGTCAAGTTAGAAGGTGCGTCGCAATCATCTGCTTGATATATAACCAAGTTGTCAAGCCACATAGCCATATTAGAGGAGTGTACTCCCACCTGTCGGAAAGCGATATGGCGGTTTGTACCCGTCAACGCCGTATTGCGGAAATCCACCGTAACATCCTGCCAAGTGTCATATTGGGCGATGGAGAACACCTGCACGGATTCGAAAGTAGAAAGGTCGTACGGATCGCTCATCACCCCCACCTCCATACAGCCGACAATATATTCATGGTCGGCGGACAAACGGAACTGCGCCCGCAGCGAATGGATGTCCACTCCGAATGACTGGGTGACAGCTGTGGCAGTCGTTGACGTGTTGGAGTGGAAGAGCAGGGCTTTGCTCTCCATGCCGTAATAGCCGTAGGTGTTCCAGTCTATTCTGGGACAGTTGGCGTATGTAACGGGGAAGATCCAGCAGTCGGGTCTCACAATATAGGAGCTCATCCACGGATAGTCGTCAAAATTCTCCGAGTAGGGCAGATCCACCACGGGGGCGCAAGTCGTCATGAAAGTGGCGGGTGTACACCACGAGCTGTTCGAGCTGCCGCAATCGGACTGCACGAAGACATTGTACATCGTGTTGTTAGCCAAGCCGCCAATGACGATTGGATGGGTTCCTGTCTGCACAGGTGTACCGTTCTCAGGTGCATTGCCGTTGGGGACGACCACCACGCGCCAAGCAGTCTCCGACCCGCCGGGTTGCCAATCCACCAACACGCTGTCGTATGTAATGGATTCGGCGGTAACATTCGTGGGCAGCGGACAGGCGGAGAGGTAATCCACCGTCAAATTGTCCATACTGACCGGTGTGAGCGAATTGGAGAAGTTCTCCTGCATGAAGGCGAGGTAGTGACCGTTGCCGGTATAGGAGGCCAAACTGACGGTTCTGTCAATCCAAGATG
>CADBQG010000086.1 GCA_902796805.1 uncultured Bacteroidota bacterium | reverse complement strand
CATCACCGTGTTCTCACCGGCGGCAAGCATACTGTCGGCGGGCAGCTGCGCGTTGATTTCCAACGCCCAGCCGAGCGAGTGCGTCGCAGTGGGCTCGTCGAGGGTTGTCGGGGTGACTGCGAGGGCTGTGCAGTTGCCGACTTCTGCAGCCTTCTCCACGTCTGCAGGACAAGTTATAGTGATTGTTACCGGTATTGGTTCGCCTATTGAAGTACTCAATTGAAGCGTGTCGTCAACCAATGTTGTGATACAATGACCGTCGTCAATGCTCACACCATAAACCTTGGCCGTGAAAGATGGGTAATTGTCTGAAACCGTATCTTTAGGCGCGGCACTATAATTGCGTGTTTCCTTCCTACCATTATCCTCATAGGCAACTGTGAAATTGATAACATCTGTAGAGCGAGGTGAATTTGGCGAAAGTTTGACTAAAGCTCCTGCCCCAAAACATTCTGATACGCCTTGGGAGACTGAAAGCGTTGGCTTCTCCATAACCGTAAGGTAGATGCTGTCAACAATGGCCTCTGCGCAGCCGGTGTTGCGGATTACAACCTTATACCAGCCCGACTCGGCACCGCGGGGTATATACACCTCGGGATGGGCTATAGAGTCGCTGAAGCCGTTGGGACCCGTCCACTTGTATGAAAGTATGTCGCCTAATTCGATTGCATTAACACGAACAGTGCTGCCCTCGCAGGTTGAGGTACTGTCCAATCCTCCGTCAAACCACACCTTCTGCATATTCGAAAGAATGCTTGGTATCATGTTCACATGATAGCTCGCCCCGCAGTCATCGGTGATCTGGCAGGAGAAATTTGAACGTTGCCCCATGGGGATATTTGTGAATTTGCCCTCTGTGCTCACCCCTATTGTGTCGCCCTGCATGTTGGCGTCGTTGAAAAGCACATATTTATACGGCTCCATACCCTTGTCGCCCTTAACGTAAACAGTACCAATTGTTGACTCCGGCTCGCACATCAACGCTATTGCGTAGTTGTGGGAAACTCTGAATGTGTCAACTATTATTGTATCTATACGGTGCAAAGTATTATAATTACAACCACCCACATTGAAAGAATACCCATCTTCATCTTTTTTATATCTCCAATAAACTTTGTATCTGCCTGGCAACAATCTTACTTGCTCATTTGGTTCAGGATACTGATTTAACACATTAGAACCTGAAATTACATGTATTTCGGGTTTTATAGTCAGATCTTTGTACTCAACAGGCTTTACATTTCCTGTATATGGATCATTAGAATGTATTGCTCCTATGGCTTTTCCAAATGAAGGTATTGTAAGATACGTATATGAACAATCCCTTGTAATCTGACATGCAGGAGCTTCCTCGGTTACCGCACTCAGGGTTGTACTGTCCCCAAGAACAACATACGAAGAAACAGGGTATTCACCACATGGAGATGTTACATTGAATATATATTCGCCAGGTTTCAAGTCTCCTGTCAAATAAAGTCGAGTACCTCTGTTCACTGAATCATTTCTCTGACTTAATCTTTCTGATATTTCAACATTATTGTCTGGATTAGACCTTACTACACTCCAATCTTTTAGTGTAGAATTATATGTAGCTTCGAAATTATAAAAGTTGTCTGAAGGGCTTTTCACAAGTTTCACCACTGTTCCATCCGGGTCGTATTTGGAATTTGTTGCGCTGTCACCTTGAAAATATAAAGAAAGGCCACCGTATCTTTCTTCGCAACGACTTTGTTTTGAATCAGATGAATGACTTCTAGTCCAATATGAATTTTGCCTACTGGAGCTTTTGTAAAAATTCATTACCTTAACTGTTGAAAACACTTCACATCCCTTTGCATCCACAGCTGTAACCTTTATTGGCATTCGTACATTACCCCCCAATAATGAAAAAAATTGTTCATAATTATAGCTTCTTGGAAAGTGGTTTGATGATACAGAGTAAGAAGTGTCTATACAGATATTATTGTTTAACGTATCAACAAACGTATAAATAACAGGAAGCGTAACATTGCAACTTGAATCACAATCTTTATTTTCGCTCCAATATGTGAAACCAAAATTACTGGAGGAATGGTAACCACTTCGTCTGTATCCTATAGAATGGTTAGTATAATAATCATATTTATATCCTGGACATTGGTTAGTATCGTATATCCGTTGAGAGTATGAATTTGAACTTCTATAATAGAATGCATCTTCATTAGGTCTGTTCAATTGGAAAGTTCTGGAAAACGTCTGGTTTCCACAATCGTTCACTCTATACTCGAATGTGATATTCTTTCCCCAAATATCGCAATAACTGTTAGCTTCGGCTATTGTGTCAAAAATCAATCTGTTCAATGAGGCATAGTTTTGTTCTTTCATATTCCGACGATTATAGTAATCCCTAGTACTTTGATTAGATATAGTGTCAATAAATACTCGACTATATGATACATATGTAGTGTCCTTTCCATTCAAATTAAATTTTCGCCAGCCCTTGTTTTGAAAATCGTCATACACAAAACGATATTCGCCATTTTCAGCCAAATAACGCAGATAATGATCTCTGTTGTTTTCAAATTCAAGACTTATTTTCACTAAATTATAATCACTTTCGTTAGGGGCTGAATAAACATTAATATGATTAAGTATTGGAATATCTACAACTTCTATTTTTTCATATAATGGATAAGAAACATAGCCACAACCATCTGAAAAATTAAACTCCCATTCCCCAGCTGGAAGGCTATCTACGGTATAATAAAAGAAATAGTTATAAGATGATGAGGTGGCATAAACCCGAGTTGTATCATATCCTGAATTAGGGTCTCTTGGATTAATTCTTTGATATACCGTATTGTACATGTTTGTGTCGAAAGTTATATTTTTCAGCAAGTCTCCACTTGTTTTGTCTTTCACTTCAATAGTGTAAGGAAACTTACCTTTCCGCATATCAAACTGCACACGCCCGGTGTTGGCGCAGCTCAATGTGTGGCGGGTGCCTGAAGAGCCTGTAGTTGTAGCCATCCTATTCACAATAGATACTTGCAGCGGCTCGTATGTAGTAGGAACTGTAAGTTTGGTATTTGTGTCGAGTTTTATGTAGCCGCCGAGGCCGTCGGGGCAGGCTGCCTCAACACCTATAATATATTCGCCGTAGTCGATGGTGAGCGTGTCCCAGCCGCCCGTGGGATGATAATAGGCTCCGTAGTGGGCGGAGTCGGCTTCGGAGACTTTGTAGTAGATGCGCACATCCGATAATCCCGGGGGAATCGCGGTCAAAGCCTCGCCCGCGTCGTCCACCAGAGCGTAGGCCACCTTGCCGTTGTTGTAGCAGGTAGCCGGTGTCACGGTGAACTTCACCTTGAACGGGCAGTCCTGCGCCCGCAGCACCCCCGCAAACAGCACAAGCAACCCTAAAATTGCTAATAATTTCTTCATTTTCTATCGTTTTTGTTAATAATTTATTTTGATTTGTTTGTTCTTTATTGTTTTATTTGCTAATTATCGAATGGATAATATCCGACGCGGTGGTCGCAATATTCGACGCGATGAATCGCGTCGCTAATACAGCAGCGGCGGCGGGAAACAAAAAAAAGCGGCGGAAATCGCGCCAAATCTGCGCTGATTTCCATCACTTGTAAAACGGTTAAATTCTAAATATCTAAAAATCAGTAAATTACCCCCCCCCCGCAATATTCACGAGGCAGGATTTCACAAAAATGAAACCGCGGTAAGAACCAAACAACATTTCTCCTATAATTTCAAAAAGTCGGCAAAGATAATTATTTTTTCAATATAACGACACAAAAAAAATCGCCGAAGCGATTTTTTTGTATTGCTGTCCGATAAAATGTGCACTTTGGCCCATAGTTTTACTTTTGGTGTTTGGTAGTACAAAAGTGAACAATTAGGGCTGACCTATAGTGAAAATCAGTCCTGTTTTTTTAAACCCCCTCAGTCCCCCTTAAAAGGGGGATGGTTGCCCCCTCGGTCCCCCTTAAAAGGGGGATGGATTTTGGCAAGTCCCCCGCTTGAGGGGGATTCAGGGGGTGTCTCTTACCTGCGCGGGGGTGACACGGTTTCTTAAACCCCCTCAGTCCCCCTT
>CADBQG010000085.1 GCA_902796805.1 uncultured Bacteroidota bacterium | reverse complement strand
GGTGTCCGGTAAAACTTTTTCGATGATGTTTAAGTCACTGTGTGTTTGTTACTGCACGTTTGTGGTGAATTTCTCCCCCTTCTAAGGGGGACTGAGGAGGTAAAATCCTTCCCCCTTTTAAGGGGGAACGAGGGGGTTTAAGAAACCATGCTAACCCCGCGCAGGCATCAAACACCCCCTGAATCCCCCTCAAGAGGGGGACTTTCAGACCATCCCCCTTTTAAGGGGGACTGAGGGGGTTTAAGAAACCATGGCAAACCCGCGCAGGCATCAGACACCCCCTGAATCCCCCTCAAGAGGGGGACTTGGCAAACCTCCCCCTTTTAAGGGGGAACGAGGGGGTTTTAAGAAACCATGGCACACCCCGCGCAGGCATCAGACACCCCCTGAATCCCCATCAAGAGGGGGACTTTCAGACCGTCCCCCTTCTAAGAGGGGACCGAGGGGGTTTAAGAAAACAGGGCTGATTTTCACTTGAGGTCAGCCCTAATTGTTTACTTTTGTACTTGCAAACACCAAAAGTAAAACAATGGGCAAAAGTACACATTTTGTCGGACAGCCGAACCACCGACACGGCTGGAACTCGAATTTCAGGGGGTGGTTTTACCAATCAGAATCAGCCATGCCGATTTACAGCCGGTTGTCACCACTAAAAACTTATTTTTCATTTTTATCGGACAGCAATAATTTTTATTATTTCTGCAACGAATGTGAAACTTGGTGTTTCAAGACATAGTATCCATATAATATATTGATTTACAATACTTTACCCACCACCTCCTCCTCCCGCATATACCTCCTTGTATATGCCAACCGCCATCTGTTGGCGGAAGAGCACATTGCGCTTTCTGGGTTCACTTCCTTAAAACAACGCTTTACCCTTTATTTTCAAACAGTTCTCGTTTTCATAATGGAAACGGGCGGGTTTTTCATGTCTTTTAATAAAATCTTGAATATGAACAGAGTATTTACCACTTTTGTCGCAATCTGCCTTACAGCGACTTTCTTGAATGCCCAGTCAGTGAAGCTGACTTTCACTGCGCGCAGCGACTCCGGACAGTACTTGCAATTGAGCAGTGTTGACATCAGAAACATAACCAAGGGCTGGTTGAAGACACTGACATGGCCCGACACTGTGCTGAAGTTCCAGGGCACTGGCGTCGAGGATTTAGACAACGGCATTTTCTTCAGCCAGAACGTCCCAAACCCGTTCTACGGAACCACACAGGCGAACCTTTACATAAGCGAGCCGGGAGCAGTTGAGATATTTGTCACTGACATGGCAGGGCGTGTTGTGGCAACAACCAACAGATCCGACTTATTTCCTGGCAGCCACAGTGTGGGTGTCAGTCTCTCGTCGGCGGGCGGCGCCGCGACAAGCCTCACCGGAAAGTACTCTTACGTCAACACTGCGGGCGACTCAACCCACGGTTTTCTCCACAACTGGCCTGCGGCCATGAACGGCCACAACTCCTCTTCCGCGAGTCCAAGCCAAGTGCAGTGGGTCTGCCCGGAAGGCTGGCATTTGCTAAGCGACAACGAATGGAAAACGCTGACCGACTTCATAGGGGGAGTTTCGCTTTACCAGTGCGGGGGAAACAGCGAAAATGTCGCAAAGTTATTGGCCTCGCAGACAGGCTGGAACAGCTGCTCGAGTCCATGCAGTCCCGGAGACCAGAGTTCCGACCAAAACAATGCCACCAATTTCACGGCAGTGCCGGCAGGAAGCTGTTTCGGCCCGTCCTTCAACTATGTCGGCGGCTCGGCGTTCTTCTGGACTTCAACCCAGAGCAGTGCCAACGGGGCCTGGTTCAGGAATCTGCGATACGACCACGCTGATGTAAGCCGCTACAACAACGCCAAAAGTTGCGGCTATTCTGTCCGCTGCGTCCGCGATTGACGGCAAACCTGCGCCGAATCTCGCCATCTCTCTCTGCGCCTGTATGCTATCACGCAAAAAAAACATAAACAAACCCCCAAAAACCGCAATGCCTTTGGGGGTTTGTTGTGTCAGTTCAGGAAAAAAGCACCTGAAAGACTGTTCTTTGCATAAGTCCGGAAAGAAACTTTCAGCAATTCTGTCAGTCTCACGGACTTTGCGGAAAGAAATGATTAGTTCTTTTTAAGAAGGTCGCGTATTTCGGTGAGGAGCTTCTCTTCTGCGGTCGGTTCGGGAGCGGCTGCCGGTGCTTCCTCTTCCTGTTTCTTGACCATCGAGGTGGCCTTGTTCACCAGCTTGATGACTCCGAAGATGCAGAGCGCCACGATGAGGAAATCCACGGTTGTCTGGATGAAGTTACCGTAGTTGAGGGTTACCGCCTCGCCGATCACCTCGCCGGCCTCGTTCAGCTTCGGGGCGCGGAGCGTGGCGGAAAGCTTGGTGAAGTCCACGTTGCCGATGAGCGCGCCAACAAGCGGCATGAGCAAGTCGTTGACCAACGATGTTACGATTTTTCCGAATGCGCCGCCGATAATCACACCGATGGCCATGTCCATCACGTTGCCTTTGAGGGCAAACTCTTTGAATTCTTTAATGAATGACATATCGTTAGAATTTAATGAATTTTAAGAAAACGCAAAGATACATTTTTTTGCAATCTACCGGAACGTGTTCGACTTTTCGAGCTCGCGGGCGTGCGTCAGGAACTCTTCAACGTCCATCTCTTTCAGGAAAAGGAGGCCGTGGGTGGCGCGTATGGCGGGGTTCTGGTTCTGGAAGAAGAACGGCTTGCCGAGCAGGAGCTGCACAGTTCTCAACTGTTCAACCCAGATGCTCTGCGCCAGGCTGCTGAACTTCCCGTCCATCTTGTAGCTCGGGAACGACGCGTCAACCTGGCTGAGGTAGCACGTTGAGAACGCCTTGTTGAACGAGCTTATGTCGTTCAGCGACACCGGCACTATGTGCGTGGCCTCGGCAGGGTGATACTTGTACCACACATTCCTGTAGCCCCAAATACGGAGTGACGACGTGTCGTGTTCCTTGCGCCACATCCTTATGGCGTCGGCTATGGCCTGCAGCACCTTGTAGTGAGTGTCGGGGCCACTGCCCTCCGGGTCGAAAGCCAAAGTAACAATGTCGGGCTTTATCGTCCTGAGTTCATTGAGGATTGGCACAACATCCCTTTCCCTGTCGGGGTTTTCGGTGAATATGTCGCCCTTGTAGAAGCCCAGGCGCAGGTGATGCACCCTGTCCTGCATCATTCCGAAGTGCGCCCATACAAGTTCCTCCTCGAATTCGCGTATCATGCCTTTCAGCTTCTGGATGTCGGCTGGCATTTTCTGTCCGTCGTAGCAGCTTTTTGTGAATGATATGAGTTCCACGATTTTGCTGTCAAGTTCCTCCACGGATTTCACGCACCATATCTCCACTATGTCGCGCACCAGGCGGTGGGCAAAACCGCGCAGGAATTCCGTCCGTTGCTGCGAAGCAATCTTAATCAAGGAATGGTAAACGTCTTTTTCTCTCTTTATCAAATATCCCGAGTCGAAGAAATCAGGATAGGAAGTCATCTGTATCTCGTTGTTCCTTAACAGATTGAGAGTGTTCGTAAGGTGCTGCACGAGAAAACTGTTTGTTACGGCGTTGAAGCCGGAGGTCATAATCGAGAAATGCAGCTCATTGGTGCTGTCACCGGCAATGTGGTTGATGTACGGCAGCATTCCGAGCAGAATATCGTCGTGGTGCGGAGCGGTGTTGTATATCACCTTGCCTTTCACAGGCTCCATCCCGCGCTTTATCTTCGCCACAATCGACTCCATGCTCTTCTGCACCGGACTGTTTTCGGATTCCGGGAGCATCTTGCAGAACTCGTCACGCATGATGTCCTCGTGTGTGAGTTTGTCGCTGAACTTGTCTATGTTCTTGCAAAGGTTTATTATCGCCCGGTCGGTCTTTTCCTGGTTCCACGGAGTTTTGGTGTAGTATCTGAGCACAGAGTCGTGGAGCATGGATGCGGCGCCAGCCGTGAGGTAGAACCTGGCGTTGGGCAGTTTATGGAGAGAAGATGCCGGGTAAGAGTTTGACGGCGGGCATTCGAGGGCGAGCCTTACCATCTCGGCTTTTGCCTCTCCGGCGGCAAATATTATCGCCACGGCGTCTGGGTTGCATGTTATGGTGTCGAGTCCTATAGTTATCACTGGACGAAAGCGCGACACCTCGATGCCTCCGAGGTCGCCAGCGGCTGCTGCGGCAGTCTCGAAGTTTGTAGCCGTGAGACGTGTCGTGGAGTAGAAGTCGCTGCCCCTCACGTTGAACGCGATATGCCCGTCGGGGCCGATGCCGCCGAGGAAGAAGCCGATGCCACCCATCTCGCGCACTTTCCGCTCATATCCGCTGCACCACTCGTCGATCCTGAAAATAGAGTCCTGTTGCAATCTCTCCATCTGTGTCTTGGCCTCGCGGTATCGCAGCGTGAGGTCAACCTTGTTGTCCGGGAAGACCTCGCTGAAATGCCTGCCGCCTGCCAAAGTAATCGTATCACAGTTGATGAAAAGTCCCTTTTCAGCATCAAGACCGAAATTCTCCACGTAGAATTTATGTACATAATTGTAGAAACTGTTGTGTTGTGCAGGGTTTATAGGGTAGAATTCGTCAATCTGCACAAAACGCAGCCCGGAAAGGATCGGCTTCCTGTCCATGAACAGTCCGTTCTTTTCCCTAAATGATCTGCCGTGGTCGGTATCCCACTCGTCGAGCATTTTTCTCACCCACCTGATGAAGTATTCCGGAGTCTTGCCGGTGGGAAGACTTATCACGCCCTCGGGATTCTTTCCCACCCACTCTATAAAGCGCAGCGCGGTGAGAAGCCCAAGCGTGGGGAAGTTGTCTACAACTATGTACGGCACATTTGTCTCGCTGTGATTCTCCGCGTTCTTCATGAAGAACCGTTCCACATCAGAATATTCCGGTTTTGCCATTGTCTTGATTTTAGGATTTGCGAATCCGGTAGAACTCTACCGCGAACTGGCAAAATTAACATTTTTTTCATCACTGCGGCCACAGAACAATCTCAGTCTTGATTCCTGATTTCTCAATTCTAATTATATTCAGTATCACGGCGACAGTCCGTTATTTCAAAAAAAAGAGTACCTTTGCAGCCAATTTTTAATTTTAAAGAAAAGAATATGGCTACAACCGCTGATTTCAAGAACGGCCTTTGCATAGTGCACAACAACGAATTGTGGACTATCGTGGAGTTTCAACACGTTAAGCCCGGCAAGGGCAACACTTTTGTACGCACCAAACTGAAGAACATCAAGTCTGGCAGGGTACAGGAGTTCCGCTTCGACGCTGGCATAAAGGTGGACCTCGCCCGCGTTGAGCGCCGTCCCTACCAATTCCTCTACAAAGAAGGCGACAACACATACATTTTCATGCACAGCGAGACCTACGAACAGCTCCCCATCGAGAAGGAACTGATCAACAACCCCGACCTGCTGAAGGAGGGACAGGCTGTGGAAATCATGTACCACACCGACACCGACACTCCGCTCACCTGCGAGCTTCCGCCGTTCGTGGACCTCGAAGTCATCGAGTCGGACCCGGGCGTTAAGGGCGACACTGCCACAAACTCACTCAAGCGCGCCGTTGTTGAGACCGGTGCAGAGGTATATGTGCCGCTTTTCATCACTGTGGGCGAAAAAATCAAGGTTGACACCCGCACAAACAAATATTCAGAAAGAGTTAAAGAATAATCAGCCAAATGATTCTCAGTCAGTCGCTTTCGCTAAACGAACTGATACGACTCATTGGCCATCCCGTAACCATTAAAGGAGTACAGAACCCCGCGGTTACAGGGATTAATGAGTTGCATTCTGTAAGAAAGGGCGACCTGTCGTTTGTTGACAAGGACAAGTACTACGCCCGCGCTGCCGCGAGCGATGCCGCGGTCGTCCTTATAAACGACGATAGTGTCGAGTGTCCGGAAGGCAAGACTTTCCTCATAACCGACGACCCGCTCCGCGACTATCTCGCCGTTGTCGGCCACTTCACAGAATTCACACCGCAGGAGACCCCGATACATCCATCGGCACAAATAGGCGAAGGCACCATAATACAACCGCTTGTCTTTATAGGCGAGAACGTGAAAATCGGGAAGAACTGCGTCATACACTCCAACGTCAGCATCTACGCCGGCACGGTGATAGGCGACAACGTGGTGATACACTCGAACTCCACAATCGGCGGCGACGCCTGCTATTTCCAGAAGCGCGACGACGGATGGCTCAAGCTCACGTCATGCGGCGACACCTACATCGGCAACAACGTCGAGATAGGCTGCAACTGCTGCATCGACCGCGGCGTGTCAGGTACCACGTACATAGGCGACGGCTGCATCTTCGACAACCTCGTGCAAGTGGGCCACGACACCCACATCGGCAAGCGCGTGCTGCTCGGCGCACAGTGCGGCGTGGCCGGCTGCACCTACATCGACGACGACTGCAAGATCTGGGCCAAGGCTGCGGTGAACAAGGACCTCTACCTTGCCAAGGGCACCGTGCTGCTCGCCTGCTCCGCAGTCGACAAGAGCGTGAACTCCGAGGGCAAGACCCTCTTCGGGATGCCCGCCGGCGACGCCGTCGCGAAATGGCGCGAAATGGCCATGGTTAGGAAACTTCCGGAACTCGAGAGAAAAATCGACGAAATATACAATAAACTTTTCGCCGCAGAATAGTCTCTGTAATCGTATATATACGGAATGATATGAGAAAACTTTTCACCGCTGTCTTTCTCCTCGCCGCCACGCTCGATGTACTGTCAGCGCAGACCGACGGAGTTGAGATTTCACTCGACAACAAAAAGTACGTGGAAGGCATAGAGAGCGTGAGCCTCCGCAACGCCGAGGAAAAACTCTCCGTGCCGATAGGCGTCCTGGGCCAGAGCACGTTTGTGCTTGACTTCGACGACCTCGAACTCGAGACACGCCACCTGAAATACACTTTCATACACTGCACCCACGACTGGAAAGTCTCCGACCTCAACCAGCTTGAGTACATCGAGGGTTTCAACGAGGAGGACATCACCGACTACGAGCATTCGTTCAACACAATAGAGCCTTACATACACTATCATGCGGAATTTCCCAACGAAAACATATCATTCTCAAAATCAGGCAACTACATACTTTTCGTATATGACGACTCGCCCGACAACCCGATACTGACGCAAAGGTTCATGGTTTTGGAGCCAGTTGCGGCCAAAATCGTCGCTGACGTGCACCCGGCAACCGACGTCACGGAGCGCTTCAAAAGACAGGAGGTCGATTTCATACTCTATCCAGGCAGCTACCAGGTGAGGAACCCGCAGCTCACCCTCCATGCCACCATACAGCAGAACGGGAGGTGGGACAACGCCAAGGTTGGACTGACATACCGCTCAGGCAACCCCACAGAACTCTACTTCGACCACAAGGACGGCAGCAACGTCTTCGACGGAAGCGCAGAATTCCGTACTTTCGACATCACCACACTCCGCTCAAACTCAGACAGGATTGTGGGCATATCGTTCGTAAACCGGCATACTCACGCCTACGTCCTGCAAGACGACGCCCGCCCTTACGCTGCCTACGAAAGCCGCGGCAACATGCACGGATACAGATATTTCCACAACAGAGACATGGCAAACAGGTGTTCCGAAGACTATGTCTTCACCCACTTCACCCTCAAGAGCGACTTCCCGTTCAGCGACGGCGACGTGTATGTGTTCGGCGAACTGACAGACTGGCAGATAAAAGAAGAGGCAAAGTTGAAGTACAACAGCGGATTCCAGTTCTGGGAGACCGACATACTGCTTAAGCAGGGTGCCTACAACTACCAATATGTGTACGTGCCGCGTGGCTCCGGAATCATCGACGCAACCTACATAGAAGGCTCTCATTTCCAGACCGGCAACCTCTACACCATATATGTGTATTACAAAGAGGAAGGCACGTCGTACGACAAGCTTATAGGTTGCCTCACAACATCCCTTACCGCCGGCGGCTTCTGACATTATTTCAGAGACTTTGTAAACAAAAGATTGAGAGACAACACTTTGTCGCTTCAAAGACAGCACTCTCTGTTTCGTTATTTTTTTTATTTTCGTGCCGGTTGTTTTTCCGCCTATGCGGTCAAACCATGTTTTGAAAAAGTACGAAAAAGATTAGAATATGGAGAAACTCTCATTCCCTTTAGTCCCGAATTTCCTTCTTGGCGTTGCAGGAGGAATCCAGTATCTTTCTTTCAAGAATGCGGCGAAGAATCCCAGAAAATCGCAGGAGAAGACTCTGAGGGGCATCCTCGAATTCGCCAAGGACTCCGAATATGGCAGAGCGCACAACTTCGCCGACATTCTCAAGGCGAAAGACGACACGGAACTTTACGAGCTCTACCGCAAGAACGTGGCACCCAACGACTACGAGGACTTGCGACCGCTTATCGAGCGGCACAAAAACGGCGAGGAGAACGTGCTCTTCCCGGGCAAGCCGGCACTTTACGCCACAACATCCGGGACGACGAAGGAGCCGAAGTGGATACCGATAACAAAGCACTACCTTAACGACGTATACGGCAAGATGAACAAGGCCTGGCTCTATTCCATGATAAGGAACAGGCGGCTTGTCTTCGCTGGCAAATTAGTGAGCATCGTGGGCAAGGTTGTGGAGGGCTACGCGCCCGACGGCACAGTGTGCGGCTCCATATCGGGCTTCGCGCAGCGCGACTGCCCCGAATTCGTGAAGAAACTCTCGCCCTACCCTTTCACAATATATGAAATCGAAGACTATACGGCGCGCTACTACTCGATTATGCGTTTCGGAATCGAACACAACACAACCCTTATTATCACTGCCAACCCCTCCACCATCGTGGAGATGCAGAACAATGTAAACGAATATTTCGACAAGTATGTGGAGGATATTGAGAAAGGCACTCTGAACCCCGACATCGACGTGCCGGAGCGCATCAGGGAGTCGTTCAAGCCCTACATGAAGCCTAATCCGGAACGCGCCGCCGAACTTCGCGCTCTCAAGGAAAAGCACGGCACTGTGCTCCCCAAGCACTACTGGCCCGACTTCCAGGTTCTCAACACTTGGCGCTGCGGTAACACAAAAATATATATCGACAAGTTCAAGGATTCCTTCCCGAAGCAAATGTTCCACCAGGAATTCTCCTATTACGCAACAGAATGCCGGTTCGGACTTGTAATCGACGAGACCGTGAACACCGTGCCATGCGCACACATGCACTACTTCGAATTCGTGCCTGAAGCTGATATGGACAAACCTGACTCGGAGAAGAGGTTCCTGCAACTGCACGAGCTCGAGGAGGGGAAACGCTACATAACCTTCGTTACAACATACGCGGGACTTTACCGCTACAACATGAACGACCTTGTGGAGGCAGGCCCGAAGTATTGGGGCACCCCGTCGATACACCTTGTGCAGAAAGTGAACGGCATAGTTACAATGACCGGGGAAAAGCTGCATGAAAGGCAGTTTATAGACGCAGTCAGGGCGGTAGAAGCCGAGATGCAGACTCCGCTGAAGTTCTTCATCGGTTTCGCCGACCTCGACGTTTCTGCGTACAGGTTCTACTACGAGTTCGCCGACCTCGGCACCTCTCAGGAGATTGCTGAGGATTTCTCCAAAAGAGTCGACGAGCTGCTGAAGGAGTACAACCAGGAATACCGCTCCAAACGCGACTCACTTCGTGTGAAAGACCCGCTCACCCACAGGCTGCAACGAAATTCCTTCGAGACATTCAAGGCCGAATGCATTGCGGAGGGCAAGCGCGACGGCCAGTTCAAACTCAACCTCCTCCTTCAGGACGAGTCGCGACACGAGAAATTCAGGAAACTTGTGATAGAGTGAGTTGATGGACGTTGCATTGATTGTTGCGGGCGCAATCTGCCTGATTGCAGGATTGGCCGGCTGCATACTGCCGGTTATTCCCGGCGTGCCGCTTGCGTACGTGGGAATGTTGCTTCTACATGCGACCGACAAAGTGCAGTTCAGCGCGAAATTCCTTGTAGTTTGGGGAATCGTCACGGTTGTTGTTCAGATTCTTGACGCGGTGGTGCCGGTGTGGGGGACGAAGGCCATGGGCGGCTCGAAGGCCGGGGTCTGGGGCAGCACCGCCGGACTCGTAGCCGGACTGTTCCTCGGGCCGTGGGGCATTATCGTTGGACCTTTCGCGGGGGCAGTCTTAGGAGAACTCATCGCAAACAGGGGCAAAGACTCCGTGCCGTTTATGCAAATCCTCAAATCCGGCGTGGGTTCATTCGCCGGACTGATGGCAGGCACTGTCGTGAAAATGGTTTGCGTAGGTCTTATGGCTTACTACTTTATCGCGGCACTATAGGCCGCCGCTCTCTAACTGACTTTTCCTTCTTCTTCCTTCTCGTTTATTATCTTCTGAATGATGGCAGCGTGTTCGTAGAGTTCGTTCTCAATGTCAACTTCAAGAAGTTCACGCAATTCCCCTATCGTCAAGGTTTTCAGGAAGTCGGGGTCTTTGTAAGGATCAACAAGCGGATTCAACCACGTCTTCTTTCCCAATCCATTTGAGAAACTCTGTTCTTCCCAAAGCCTCTTGTTGAAATATATCGGCACCACCGAATGCAATGCAATGGCAACCGCATCTGAAGGACGCGCGTCGAGTTTCGAGAACGTGTTGTCAGGACTTTTTATCACAACCGAAGCGTAATAGATGCCACTGTCGTAACTGTCTATCGACACGAACTCTATGGCATAGTCGGTTATGATTTTGAAAAGAAGATCGGGCAGCAGTGTATGTGTCAGCGGTCTGAAAGGCAGACTGTTGTGGATTTCGGCTATAATGGCGCGCGCCTCGTTAAGGCCAATAAGAATGGGAAGATAGTTGTCAGTAGCTCCTTTCTCGGCTAAAATCATCGAGAACGCCTCCGACGCATTGGACGCGCCGGATACTTCAGGAACGACAACCTCTATGTATTCCTCATCGTTTATTTTCATGCTCAATCAGTTCTTGAAATAATTGACGGCGTTTTTGAAGATATCCTGCTCCTTCTCTCCGTATATGTTCTTGTAAAGGTTTTCGCCCTTCCGTTCGCTGTGTCCCATCTTCCCGAGAACAAGTCCGTCTTCAGAAACTATTCCCTCAATGGCGTAGAACGAGCCGTTGGGGTTGTCGTGCGGATCCATGCTGGGATTGCCTTCCTCGTCGCAGTATTGGAATGCAATTTGCCCGTTGTTGAAGAGTTGTTTCGCAAGCTCCCTGTCCACAACAAACTTGCCCTCCCCGTGGCTCACGGCAATCTGGAAGACATCTCCCTCGTTGAACGAGGAGAGCCAGGGTGAGGCTGTTCTGCAAACACGGGTGCGCACCATTCTGGAGACGTGCCGGTTTATGTTGTTGCGATACAAGGTCGGAGAAGATTCTGTTACATTTCCAATCTTTCCGAAAGGCAGCAGCCCCGATTTCACCAACGCCTGAAATCCGTTGCAGATTCCCAATACGAGTCCCTTACGAACTATAAGTTTCTCTATTTCAGCCTTAATAAGAGGATGGTTAAGAACATTTGCGATGAACTTGCCGCTGCCGTCGGGTTCGTCGCCGAGACTGAAACCGCCCGAAAGTGCCAGTATGTGCGAACTTTCTATCGCTTTGGCGAGTTCGGCGAGCGACTCGTTGATGGCGTCTTCATCAAGGTTCTTGAAAACAAGAATCTCGGTTTCGGCACCCGCCTCTTCAAAGGCCCGCGCGGTGTCGTAGTCGCAGTTGGTGCCGGGGAAGACAGGCAGCACAACCTTTGGTTTTTCGACCTTAGGTCCGGCAAATACAGTCCTCTTCACATTGTTGCCGAACTCGTCGCCCACTGATGTTGTCTCGTTGCCGGCAGTTTCAGGATAAAGACGATTGTAATGCCCGCGCCATGCGGCAAGAAGCGCCTCTTTATCCAACTCCTCGCCGTTAACCACAAACCTGTCGCTTACCACACCGAGTTCAACGGCGAAGTCTGCTGCAAGCCTTTCTGTGGTCTCAACGATGAAACTGCCGTAGTTGTAGGCGAACAGGCCGTGCACGGTGTTAACTTCGAAGCCAAGCCCGTTTCCGAAACTCATCTTTGCCAACGCTTCGGCGATGCCGCCGTGCTGCAGCGTGAATGCGGAAACTATCTTTTTCTTCAGGATATTGTCATGCACAAACCCGAAAATCTCCTTTGTGCGCTCTATGTCTGGCAGACAATTTTCCATCTTGTTGAAGACGAAATAGATATGGTTCCCCTTTTTCTTGAACTCGGGAGAAATTATATAGTTTGAATCCTGTGTTGTTATCGCGAAAGAGACTATCGTGGGAGGCACGTCCAGGTTCTTGAAAGTGCCGCTCATCGAGTCCTTGCCACCAAGAGAGGCCAACCCGAAGGCCTTCTGCATCCAGAATGCACCAAGGAGCGCGGCGAAAGGCTTGCCCCATCGACTCTCGTCCCTGCCGAGCTTCTCGAAGTACTCCTGAAAAGTGAACCGTATCTTGCGGTAGTCGCCGCCGGCAGCCACAATCTTCGACATTGACTCCAGCACGCCCATGACCGCGCCGTGGAAAGGAGAACGCTTGGTGATGAAAGGGTTGTAACCGAACGACATCACAGACGCCAGGTTGGTGTGGCCGTGTCGAACCGGGAACTTCTCCGCGCTGACCTGTGTTTCTGTGAGCTGGTGCTTTCCACCGAACGGCATCAGCACCGTTGAGGCGCCTATCGTGGAGTCGAACATCTCGATGAGTCCCTTTTGCGATGCCACATTGGGGTCAGTCAAGCAGGATGTCCACTTCTCCATACTACTGTTCCCCTCAGGTTCGATGCCACGAAGGAGTCCGTCGCCCACTTCATCAACTCTTACCCCCATCGTCTGGCGCACCCCGTTGGTGTCGATGAACTTGCGGCTCAAGTCAACAATGGTCTTGCCACGCCATCTCATCACGAGGCGGTTGCTGTCTGTAACTTTAGCTATTATGTTGGCTTCTATGTTCTCTTCACGACAATATTTGAAGAATTCTTCAACATCTTCCGGGGACACAACAACGCTCATGCGCTCCTGCGACTCGCTTATAGCCAACTCGGTGCCGTTTAATCCCTTGTATTTGGTGCGCACCGAGTCGAGGTCAATGTCGAGTCCGTCAGCCAGCTCGCCGATGGCCACACTCACGCCGCCCGCACCGAAGTCGTTCGACTTCTTCACAAGTTTGGTAACTTCCGGCCTGCGGAAAAGATGCTGTATTTTGCGTTCTTCTGGGGCGTTGCCTTTCTGCACCTCAGCGGCGCAGGTGTCGAGCGATTTCTCATTGTGCTCTTTCGACGACCCGGTGGCTCCTCCGATTCCGTCTCTGCCGGTGCGCCCGCCGAACATGATTACAATGTCGCCGGGTTGTGGTCGCTCCCTGCGAACCTGGCTTTGCGGCACAGCACCTACAACAGCGCCTATCTCAAGCCGCTTCGCCTGATAGTCGGGATGGTATATCTCCCTCACATGCGTTGTGGCCAGCCCGATCTGGTTGCCGTAGGATGAATACCCGGCGGCAGCTGTCTTTGAAATCACCGACTGTGGGAGCTTCCCCGGCAAGGTGTCCTCAACGGGTGCGTTTATGTTGCCTGCACCTGTGACGCGCATCGCCTGGTACACGTAGCTGCGCCCGCTCAACGGGTCGCGGATTGCGCCTCCCACACAGGTGGCGGCTCCGCCGAACGGCTCTATCTCTGTGGGATGGTTGTGGGTTTCGTTCTTGTACATGAGCAGCCACGGCTCCTTCTTCCCGTCAATGTCCACATCCACCTTGATACTGCAGGCATTGTTCTCCTCTGAAATCTCCTTGTCGGGCAGGTTGCCTCTCTTGAATTCGTATTTTCCGTTTATCGAGGCCAGATCCATAAGCGTTACCGGACGGTCGCTGCCCTTGCCATAAACCTCCTCGCGAACCCTCAGATATTCGTCCCAAGCCTCGGCTATCTGCGCACTGTACTCGTTGCCGCCTTCTATGCTGACATCTGTGAGCGATGTCTCGAATGTTGTGTGCCTGCAATGGTCGCTCCAATACGTGTCAAGGAGTCGTATTTCAGTTTCTGAAGGGTCTCGTTTCTCCTCGTTCTTGAAGTATGACTGTATGAAGACAAGGTCCTCGAGTGACATTGCCAGTCCAAGTTTCACATGAAATTCAGAAAGGGCTGCGCTGTCCCAGCCGCAGAAGCCGTGAAACACCGCAACCTCATCAATTTCAGGATTCTCCGACAACTCCAATCTCGACATGTCCTTCTCGCGGGCTTCAACATCATTGATGCAGTATCTTTTAACCCTAAGTTTGTCCTCTTCCGAAAGACTGCCTTTTATAAGGTAAAAAGTTGAGCTTTTGATCTCAGAGTCGTTGGATGGATCGAGGAGCCTCAGGCACTGTTTGGCGCTGTCGGCGCGCTGATCGAACTGACCAGGCAGGAACTCCACCGCGAAATGGAAGTCGCAGTCGGTCGACACGCGGTCGGTCACATCATCAGTAACAGGCTCCGAGAACACCACGCCCTTGGCCTTTTCCAAAAGTTCGTCGCCGATGTTGAAGATGTCGTAAACTTTAAGAAGACGGAGTTCCTCTATCTTCAGCCCGAGATTCTGGTTAAGCGTGTTTTTCAAGCTGTCGGCCTCAACGCGGAAACCGGGTTTCTTTTCGATGAAGATTCTTGCGTTGCGCATATTCAATTTGGTTTTGTCGGCTGCAAATATACAAAAAAAACAGGCGTTTGCACGCCTGTTAATTCGCCTGTTTGAAGGACTCGAGATCCTTGATCTTGAATTTCAGGAACATCGGCTTTATTGACGGGTCGTAGAAGGTCTCGTCTATCTGTATTTTCCTGTTACCGAACACAATGTTGTCGATGAATTCGTCAACAATTCCGAGTTCGCCGGGGTACATCATCGCAACCTGATGCCCCAAGCCTCGGTATCTTCTGATTTGGCATCCATAGTTGTTCTTTTTGAACTTCCGTGCCAAAAAGTCGGAACCGAAAAGGCCGACGTTGAATAATTGCATCTTTTTGTATATCACCAGCCTGTCTTCAGTGCCATGGCAGAAAAGCGTGGGCGCGGGCTCCCTCATTTTGTACTTGGGCTGCCCTTTGGTTGAGAACACGGCACCGGCATACGACACCACACCGGCAAGACGGAACGTGTCAGGGAGCTCACCGGCGTTGTAAAGCCCGTTGCACATGGCATAGTCGGCCTGCAGCGCGGTTATGGCTCCGGCACTGCTCCCCATCGCAATGATGCAGGCCGGGTTTATCAAAGGGTAGTCCCCGGCGCAGAAGTTCTCGAGGGTGAACGACAACGCCGAGATGAAGTCCTCGGCGGCTATCCTTACTGCCCGCTCGAAATTCTTCAACCCGGTTATGATCGAGAAATTATCGGCATTCTTGAGACCAAGCCGGTAGTCGATTCCAATGACCACATATCCTTTCTCTGTAAAATGCTCCTTCACAGAATCTATCTGCTTGTCGTCGCGGGCGCCGCCAATGTACCCGCCGCCGAATATGAAGAACAGACAGCCTTTACGGTCGTTCTGCTTTTCAGGATAATACACATCCATATACAACTTGTTGGTGTCCTTCACTGCATACAGGTAAGTCTTTTTTTCCTGCGTGAAGGCAGGTTGTTTCAGTATGAACACACATAGCAACAGGACTGACAGCCGGATTAAAAACACGTTTGTCTGTTTCATAATAATATACTATCATTCTGGAATTTTCCCCTTAAAATGAAGAGCGGAATCATCACGGCAAAGAAATCCACTCCTGAACGTATCTCGAACATGCATTCAAAGAGACAGTTGAGCGACAGGAGCAGGAATATTGAGAAGAGATGGATGCTCTTAAGCCTCACCGACATCGCCAACGGCACCGAGAAATAGAGCAGCAGGAGCACAATTCCCGGGATGCCGTTTGTAAGCAACGCCTGAAGGTACTGGTTATGAGAATTGTAGTGCCTTTCCGTGATGTTGTCGTATTTCCTCTCCACAGACTTGTCCTTTATCGCGTCGAAGGCGTCTCCTGTGCCCACGCCGAAAGGGAGGTTTTCCCGTATGGCGGCTATCGACGTCTTCCAAATCGCAATCCTGGCCTCGCTCTTGTCGCTGTCGGCAGTGTCCTTCTCGTCAACAGAATATTTGGTCTTGGCGAATCGGTTTACCGGCATGATGTCAGTGGTCATAAGCAGCGAGAACGCGGAGGCTATTGCAGCGAACAGCAGGAGAACCCGTTTCCACCTGCGCGGATAGGTGCGGAATATGTACACGCCCCATACACACAGGACAATGAAGAATATGATAATCCCTGCCCTTGAGTATGTGCAGAATATTCCGAACGCAAGTATGAACTCAACCACATACAGCAATATGTAACGAGGCTTGCTTAAAGTGTTTTGACACTTGTAGATATAGTCAAGTATCAGAATGAATGCGAAGGTGGCGTATAGCGTGGCGTAAGTAGGATGACGCAGAAATGAGAAATGGGAGTAGTATAGATACACCGTGTCGTGGTAATGAATGGACCGGACTATCCCTACAGCAAAGTAAAGGATTGTCAGTGTCACCACGCTGACAGTATAGATTTTGAGAAGAAGAGCTATGTGCTTGAAAGTCAGGAGCCGGTTTGAGGTTGTAAGCAGGAAAATGGGCGCGAGTGGCAGCCACATGTAACACTCGAATTCGGCAAGTGCCACGTTCTTGTTCGACGAGTAGAGGATTCCAGTCATAGGTATCAGATATATCAGAATGAGGAAAAGCCCGTAAGGAACTCCGAAATTAGCTCTGAAATTCAAGGCTTTGCCCTGCCAGTCGCTTTCAAGGAACATTGCAAAACAGAGAATTACCGCCGACGGCCACATAAAGAACGTGGTGAACGGCAGGGTGAGCATCACGAAAGCCCAAACGCAGAAACTCACGTTAAAGCATCTGCTTTCCGTCAAGTAGTCGCCTATGAATGAATTCAATCTACTCATTTTCAAGGAGATCGGGTCGTCGTTCACGTGTTCTGGAAAGTTGTTGCTCGTAGCGCCATTCGCTTATGAGCCTGTCGTTTCCCGACAGCAGCACCTCCGGAACCTTATGTCCGTTGTAGTCTGAAGGCCGCGTGTACACTGGAGCCGACAGCAGGTTGTCTTGGAAGGAGTCGGACAGAGCGGAGGCTCCGTCGCTGATTACACCTGGAATGATCCTGGCTATCGCGTCGGTCATCACCATCGCCGCAAGCTCGCCGCCGGAAAGCACGTAGTCGCCGATGCTCACCTCCTCGGTGATGAACATCTCACGCACCCGCTCGTCGATGCCCTTGTAGTGGCCGCACAGTATCATGATATTGTTGAACATCGACAACTGGTTGGCCTTATGCTGGTTGAAGGCCTCCCCGTCGGGCGCTGTCATGATGATTGCATCGTAATTGCGCTGACCCTTGAGATGTTCTATGCATCTGGCGATTGGCTCCACCATCATTACCATGCCGGCTCCGCCGCCAAACGGGTAGTCGTCAACCCTGCGGTGCCTGTCGTTGCTGTAGTCGCGGATATCGTGCGTGAAAACTTCCAAAAAGCCCTTGTCGATGGCGCGTTTCAATATGGAACTGCCAAGCACGCCGTCGAACATTCCCGGGAACAAGGTTAGTATGTCAATCCTCATATCTGTGTCTTTTCTATCATCATGATGCCATCCCTGAACGGCAACAGCAAGTTTCTGACACGCTCGTCGTTCTGGACGAAATTGTTAAACGCGCCCACCGACTTTGTGTCCCTGTCGTTGAATGCCTCCTCGTGCACAACCTTTCCGTTCCACAATGTGTTGTCCACCAGTATGAACCCTCCTTTGCGCACCCGCGGGAACACAATGTCGTAGAAAGTCTGGTAGTCCTCCTTGTCAGCGTCAATGAACACCAAGTCCCACGTCTCGTCCAGTCCCGGCACTATCTCCTCGGCCTTCCCGATGTGCAGCTTTATCTTCGCCCCGAGCGGCGATTGCGAGAAGTAGTCCATGATACGGTCCTCATACTCCTCATTCGACTCGACAGTGTGCAGCACGCCGTCCTCAGGCAGGCCTTCGGCAAGGCGCAGCGCGGAGTAACCGGTGAACGTGCCTATCTCGAGAATGCGCGACGGCCTCATCATCCTGGATATGAACGCAAGGAAGAGCCCTTGCAACTGACCGGAAAGCATCCGTGGATTTATCGTTTCAAGGTTGGTCTGCCTGTTGAGCCGGTAAAGCAACCCGTCTTCCGGTGTCGAATGCGCCTCGCAATACGACTCTACGTCGGCGCCTATCAGGTCGAATGTTGACATCTACGACAGGTTTTCAATCGTTTTGTTGACGTCTTCCTCTATTTTCCTGAGCTTGTCCTTGCAGACCTTCATCAGGTATGTGGCGCGCTTCATCTTCTCTGTCAGGTCGTCAACAGCAACCTCGTCGCTTTCCAAACGAGAGGCAATCTCCTTCAATTCCTCAAAAGCCTCCGTATAACTTATCTCCTTCTCTTTCACTAAATTCTAAATTCTAAGTTCTAAGTTCTAAATTCTAAGTTCAAAACTGCACCCCCACTCTCACTCCAGCGAAGTGGTAGAGAGCTTTTTTCACCGAGTTTGTAGAATACGCCGACTGGTCAGGCTCGTTGGGCTTGAGTATTGTGTAGCGAATGTCGGAGTACTGGTTCTTGTAACATCCGGCAATCACCATGCTCACGTAATCGTTTATTCGTATCTTCATACCCAATCCTGCTTCGCCCATCGGGCCTGTGGAAGTGCCGTGAATCACCCTGTCCATGACTTCCGGGGTCGAAGACATGTACCATTTGAAGCCGTACCCGGCATTGAGATAGAAAATAGGGGTGATTCTTCTGTCGATGAAGTTCACCGTAACATTGAGGTAGGCCGGTATAAAGGCGGTGTGGCGCCAGAAGTCGAACCCGAAGCCCAAGCCGATCTGGAAATACGGGTTGAACTGGTAGCCGAGGAGCTGGTTCACCGACACGTCGAAAGTCTTGTTGGCTACAGTCTTGTTCTCGAGTTCTATTTGGCCGAGCCCTGTCGCATAGCCTATGGAGGTCATGTACACGAACTTGCGTTCCGGGGCATGGCGGCGGTTCTGTGCATGTGCCGTGCTGATGAGGAGCACAGCCGTTATCGCTATCAGTGTTGCTTTCTTCATTGCTGTGTTGTTTTATTGTTTGCCATTGAGCATCTCATGCGCTGTCTTAAGTGCGGATTCGGAGGCCTCGCTGCCGCTCAGCATCGTGGCCAACACGCGCTCCCGCTCGCCGGCGTCGAGCCTGCGTATCCTCGTGGCAGTGCCCGTTTCGTCCTGTTCCTTGTAAACGAGGAAGTGGCTTCCGCCCTTGGCGGCTATCTGCGGAAGGTGCGTGATGGATATCACCTGATGGTTGAGCGAGAGCAGCGACATCACATCCGCCACCTTCGTGGCCGTAGTGCCGGAGATCCCGCTGTCTATCTCGTCGAAAACGACTGTCGGCAGCAGAACGGTGTCAGTTATTATCGACTTGAGGCAGAGCATTATGCGCGAGAGTTCGCCGCCTGACGCAGTCTTAGCGAGGTCGGAGGCCGCAACGCCCCTGTTCGCCGAAAACATGAACGTAACCTCGTCGGCGCCGTTGTCGCTGTAAGTTCCCTTGTCTTTCATCACAACTTCGAAGTCGCCATCTCCAAGGTCGAGGAGCGCGAGCCTCTCCTTCACGGCCTTCACGAAACCGCTGCGGCATCCTGCCCTGCTTTCACTCAGCTTCACTGCCGACTTTTTCAAAAGAGTTTCGGTTTCCGACAATTCAGAAGACAGTTTCTCCAAAAGTTCGCTGTTGTCGTTGAACGCCTCGCTTTCCTTGCGAAGCCTCTCGAGCAACTCTATAAGCCCAGCCGTGTCTTCCACACGGTATTTGTTCTGCAAAGTGTAGAGAAGGTCCATGCGGGCGTTCAGCGACTCTATAAGTCCAGGGTTCACCTCCACGGCGTCGCACTTGCGCGACAAATCGAAAGACAAATCCTGCGCCTCGGCTTTCAGGCTCTCAACCCTTTGCGCGAAAGCCTCGTATTCGCCGCCTATCGGCTCCAATGCCTTGATCTCGCCGTGTATCTCGCCCAAAAGTCCCGCCACATTGACACCGTCCTGCTCGGTCAGCATGTTCAGGGAGTTGAAAAGGTGCGACTTTATCTTCTCCGCATTCGAGAGCTCACGTATCTTTCGCTCGTTGAGTTCCTGCTCTTCGGAGGAGAGTTCGGCTGCCTCAAGCTCGTTGATGACGAAGTTGTTGTAATCGTGGCGGGCCGCAGCCTCGTCAGTCCAAGTCTTCAGCTCAGCATATTCCTTCTTCTTCTTTCTCCACAGATTCAAAGCAGACTTGTATTCCTCAAGCACACTCTGGTTCTGCGCGAACTGGTCGAGCAAAGCGAGCCTGAAATCCGCGTCCTGGAGCATGAGGGTCTTGTGCTGGGAGTGTATGTCTATCAAAGCCGACGACAGAGTTCTCAATGTGGTGAGATTCACGGGTGTGTCGTTGATGAACGCCCTCGATTTTCCGCTCTCGTTTATTTCCCTGCGGATAGTGGTCTCGTTGTGGAAGTCAAGGTCGTTTGACGAAAAAAAAACTTCGAGTCCGAGATTCGATATGTCAAATGTTCCCTCAACGATGCACTTTCTCCCCTTGTCGAAAAGAACGTCAGTCTCGGCGCGGTTTCCCGACAGAAGCGAGAGAGCGCCCATGAGTATTGACTTCCCCGCTCCGGTCTCGCCGGTGATCACGGTGAAGCCTTCCTCAAAATCCATCCTCAGGGAGCGGATTATGGCATAGTTCTCTATCTGCAAGGATTTCAGCATCGTGTCAGTTCGTCTTGTTTATAGACTCGTAGGCAGATGAGTTTGTGGGGTCAATCTGCTTCATGATGTTGATGACCTGTGTTTTTTCAGAAGGCATTCCTTCTTTGAAGATGTTTATAATCTCGTCTTTCTTCGTATTTATTATTATCCTCACCACGGCAAGGTTCGATTTCTGCGCGTTGGCCTGTTGAAGCAGTTTCAGGCTTTCGAGGATTACCGCCCTGCCTGCGTCGGGTGTCTCGTTCATCACATCGAGGCCCAGACGATGGTACTGGTAGTAGAAGTCGTGGATTTTGCTGTACGTTGAATTTGTGAGGTTCTCCGCAATCCAGTAGCGGTTGTTCTGGCCGCTCTCCGCCACATTCCAGCCGTACTGCGAGGAGTTCTGGTTCACAATGGTCTGGCATTTGGTGAAATACACGGAACCTCCGTTGTAGGAGAACGAGTCCATCTCAACGCCCATGAAGAGGTTGAGGTAGAAGGCTATGAGCGAAGTGAGGTCGGACAGGCTCGTGCTTTCGTCATATTCAAGCGGGTCGCCGTCGGCATACTTGAACTTGATCTTCTTGTCCTGGAAGCTCATGAGTGTTGTCTTGTAACTTGCCTTGAAGACCGGGCGCTGCAGCACAACGTTCATAGTGCCTTCGTATTCATCGCCGGAGGCCTTGGTGAGATTGATGTTTATGGAACACTCAATCCTCTCGTTTTGGCGGAGATTGTACTGGAACCATTTCCTGTCGTGCACAAAGGAGTATATCTTCTGCCGCATCTCGTTGAAGCGCTGCTGGTTTCCGCTGCTTGAAATCTGGGTAGTGTTGATGGATATCGAGCACTGGAAATCCTGTGCCACGGCCGGCTTGAAAACTGAAGCCAGCAAGATTACGGTCAGAATGAAGATTGTTCGTTTCATAGTCGAATGTTTTTAGTATGCGTGTATTGTATTAAGGATCAGGGCCGCGATCTCGCTCTTGTCCATGAGCTCACTCGAGAACTCGCTCCCGTCCTTGCCGAATATGGTTACCTGGTTTGTTTTTGTCTGGAACCCCGCGCCCTTTGTGCGCAGTGAGTTCAGCACTATGAAGTCGGCGTTTTTGGCATGAAGCTTCTTCTTCGCGTTTTCAACTTCGTTCTGGGTCTCAAGCGCGAATCCCACAAGTGTCTGGCCGTCGCGTTTTCCCTTCCCTATAGTCGCCAGAATGTCTTTTGTCTTCGTGAGCTCCAGCGTAAGTCCTGACTCCCCTTTCTTGATTTTCTCGTCAGCCGGATTGGCAGGTGTGAAGTCGGCCACGGCCGCGGCCATTATCATAATATCCTGACTGCCGGCCAAAGAGATGCACTGTTCATACATCTCCTGTGCAGACCTTACATCAATGCGCTTGATCTTCGAGTGTTTTGCCGTGAGGGTTGTAGGACCTGCTACAAGGGTTACGTCAGCGCCTTTCCTCGCGGCCTCTTCCGCAAGGCAGAAGCCCATGAGTCCCGAGGAGTTGTTCCCTATGAAGCGCACCGGATCGATTTGTTCGTACGTCGGTCCGGCGGTCACCATAACTCTCTTCCCCGACCATTCGTTCCCCTGCGACAGGTGTTCGTCCACGGCTCTGAAGATTGCTTCAGGCTCCTGCATCCTTCCCTTCCCTGTTGTGCCGCACGCCAGGAAGCCGTCCTCGGGCGACAGTATCAGGCAGCCTTTCTCCTTGAGGGTTGCGATGTTGCGTTGCACGGAGCTGTCTTCAAACATGCTGGTGTTCATCGCGGGTGCCACGAAGACCGGCCGCTTTGTGGCAAGCAGCAGCGTCGACACTGCGTCGTTGGCGATGCCGTTGGCGTACTTGCCAATTATGTTCGCCGTTGCCGGGGCCACAACCACGGCGTCACCCCACTCTGCCAGCGCTATATGCTCCACGTCGAGCGTCCTGTTGAGGTCGAACATGTCGCAGTAAAGCCTGTTCTGGGAAAGCGTTTCTATTGTCAGCGGGGTTACAAACTGCAGCGCGTTGGCGGTGGCCGCAACTTTCACGTCGTAGCCCGCGCCCTTGAAGAGGCGTATCAGGTACAGCGACTTGTATGCCGCTATGCCGCCGCTGATGCACAGGACAATTCTTCTCCCCATGGGTGGCAATGTCTTTTATTCGGAGTCGGGATCCTTGAAATACACCTGTCCGTTCTCGAACTCGTTGAGCGCAAGGATGGTGGGCTTTGGGAGCTGCTCGAACATTCTCGACAGCTCGATCTGCTCGCGGTTTTCATATACCTCCTCGGCGGAACGGTCCTGCGGGTTTCCGAGGTGGGAGTTCTCCTGGAACTCTTGCTTGAGTTCGGAGGCTATCTGGTCGGCACGCTTCGACATTATGACGATGCTCTTGTAGAAGTTTCCCGTCTCCTTGTCGAACTTGCGCACATCCTGAGTCCGGGCGAAAAGGTCCAATTTTAATTTCTTGTAGTCAGAAGCTTTCATTTATGATTGTTTTTTGTTGTATTTTTCCAATTGCTTTGTTACATCCTGGGCTATCTTGGCGACATCCTTGCTGTATTTCGACTCCGGATAGAGGATGCTCATTTTCTGGCAGGCCTCGAGGCACGCCTTGTACCGCTCGGGTTTCTTGCGCTCGGTGCTGCGCTTCGCATACTCTAAATTGTTAAGCACCAAGTAGTAAATCGCCTCGGGCATCAGCGGGGAGTACGAGTATTCGTTGAAGAAGTTGGCGGCCGCGATCTGGCAAGCCTCGTAATGGTCGGTGTCGTAGTAGAGTTTCACCACCTCCAGGTCTTTTTTCGCGAGCTTGAGCCTCAGGTCGTCGAGCATCTGGTTGCACTCCTCGATGTGGCTGTTGTTGGGATATGCCTGCACGAAAGTCTTGATCTGCTCTATGGCGTAGTCGGTGTTCGACTGGTCGAGGTAGTATTCCGGGCACGTCTTGTAAACTGCGGAAATGCAGTAATAGAAGGCATCCTCGGTGCGTTCTGAATTCGGGTAGCGGCGCACATAGTCGCGGAAGTGGAACGCCGACATGTTGTAGTCGCCGTTCTGGTAGTACGAGAGGGCGAAGAGGTAGAGTATCGTGTCGGCGCGCGGTGTGCCGAGCGAGAGTGGGTACAGCTCCTCGAAAAGGCCTGCGGCGGAAAGCCACTGGCGGTTGTTGTAGTACTTGAGCGCCCGCTCGTAGTGCTGGTCGAAACTTTCGAACGTAACGCGCTTGCTTAACCTCGTCTTCTCCTTCTTGGGCTCTTTCTTTGCCTTCGGAAGTGTGTCGACAACAGCTGCCAAGCCTCCCGATGTACGCACGCCACAGCCGGAACCGTCGCATGCCCATAACTCTGGAGACAACGCCAACATTATGATAATCAATATCTTAAACGCCTTTTTTGCCATGTTTAAAACAAAACGCAAATATAACCTTTTTATTTTATCGAAAAACAATTATACATCTATTTATTTGCTGATAGAAGATGAATGAAAAAGACAGGATTTTATTTAACTCAAATTCAGATAATTATCCCAAAAACTCATCGCCATGCAAAAAAAATATTCTTCCGGTATCGTATGAATGCTCCTTTTTTGTATTTTTGCGCTCAAATTCATTCGGCATGAACGAACCCACGTTAGAACAGAAAGTGGTCTCCATTATCGACCAGATCCGCCCTTACCTCCAGGGTGATGGCGGAGACATTGAGTTTATCGAACTAACTGCGGACAACGTTGTCCGCGTTCGCCTTCAGGGCGCCTGCGGCACATGCCCGCACGCAAAGATGACTCTGAAGAACGGCGTGGAGCAGACACTGAAGACTCACCTCCCCGAAATCGACCGCGTGGAAGATGTCGTACTCGGATTCTGATTGCGAACAGGATTATGCAGATATAGACATTCCTTGAGCAGCCTCGGAGAGGCAAAACGCACGAAGTGCAATTTACCCTACACAAACAAAACGCAATGTGGGGGAACAAAAAAAGGAAATAAAAGAAAGAAAAAATGAGCCTCAAATGCGGCATAATCGGACTCACGAACTCGGGCAAGACCACGATGTTCAACTGCATCTCCAACACCAAGGCGGAGGTGACCGATTTCGCATACAGCACGAGCAAGTCGAACATCGGCGTATGCTCCGTTCCAGACGAACGTCTCGCACACATCAATTCGTTCATCCATGCCGACAAACTGGTCTATGCTAATCTTGACATTGTTGACATACCGGGGCTGGCGAAAGGCGCGAGCCAAGGCGCTGGCATCGGCAACAGTTTCCTCGCTGACGTGCGCCTGTGCGACGCGCTCATACACGTGCTGCGATGCTTCGACAACGAAGCGCTCCCCCACGAGGAGGGGTCAATAGATCCGGTGCGCGACATCGAGATAGTTGATCTTGAACTTCAGTGCAAGGATCTTGAACAGATTGAACGCAAGATAGCGAAAGTGGAGAAAGCCGCCAAAGTCGGCGACAAGACTGCAAAGCACGACTTTGAGGTGTTGAAGAAATACAAGGAACACCTTGAAAACTTCCAGAATGTGCGCACCTTGGAGACAACCGCCGACGAGCGTGCCGTGGTGGCCGACATGATGCTTCTCACCGAGAAACCGGTGATGTTCGTGTGCAATGTTAACGACGAAGACGCGGCCACAGGGAACGCCTACTCCGAGGCCGTTAAGAAATATGTGGAAGAGCACGGCGGCGAGATGTTGGTCATCGCGGCCAAAATCGAGTCCGAGATTGCCGAGTTGGAGAGCGAAGAGGACAGAAAGGCGTTTCTTGAGGACGTTGGATTGAAGGAGCCGGGCGTCAACAAGGTGATACGCGCGGCCTACAAGATGCTGGACCTGATTTCCTTCTTCACCGTCGGAGGCAAGGAGAACCGTGCGTGGACTATCACGCGGGGCATGTTGGCTCCGCAGGCTGCGGGCGTGATACACAGCGACCTTGAACGCGGCTTCATCCGCGCCGAGGTCATCAAATACGACGACCTTGTGAAATACGGGTCGGAACTGAAATGCAAGGAGGCCGGCAAATTGGCGGTCGAAGGCAAGAACTACGAAGTGCAAGACGGCGACATCCTGCACATAAGATTCAATGTGTAATGGGCAATTCCTAATTCCTATATTGCTCATTACTAATTGAAAACGCGGTAGTAGCTCAGTTGGCAGAGCGGCGGCTTCCCAAGCCGCAGGTCGCGGGTTCGAACCCCGTCTACCGCTCACTCCCTAAACGG
>CADBQG010000084.1 GCA_902796805.1 uncultured Bacteroidota bacterium | reverse complement strand
GCAGAGCGGCGGCTTCCCAAGCCGCAGGTCGCGGGTTCGAACCCCGTCTACCGCTCACTCCCTAAACGGGAAAGAGGTCGGAAACCATTCGTTCCCAACCTCTTTTTTTATGTCTTGAAAGGTGCTGCAAACGCCTGCAACACAACAGATTCACACAATCTGAAACCGCCTCTTGCAGACACCTATAATGAGGAAACTGCCGCCCCCCAACCTCCCCTTTACACGATTTTCCCACCCTCACAGCGACGCGCCACCGTAATCGTTCTCTCCCCCTTATGTCTCAATGCGTTAGGGAGTCGAATATGGGCTATTTCGAGGGTGGGGAGAGATTTACGAGAGAGTGCAAAAAGGGCAACAATCAGGGCAAGGTCTCCCGAAAAAGACAGTCTTGCCCTGATTCCTTCTCTTGCATCTTTGGTGGTGATTCGCAAAAAGGTCTTGCCATCCCAAGACTCCACTCCGTAAGACATGACGATGCTGACAAAAATGGGTGCGGATTCAGTTCAATCCGACAGTCTATGACGACTTTTTCACGAAGAGCTGGGCGTTCTCGAAACGGGTTACCACAACACTCTCACCCTTCTCGATGAACCCGTGCTCGGCGGTGGCGTCGTAGATGTCGCCGTCAACAGACACCTTTCCGGCAGGACGCAGTATGCTCTCGGCCACGCCCTGACGGCCCACGAGTTTGTTAGATGACAGATCCTGAGCGCTGAACCCCTCGCTGCTGTCAAGTTCGGTGCGCAACGCAAGCGACCCGAAGCGCGTTTCGGCGAGTATCAGTTTCTTTCCCAGCCACAATGAGATGAAGAACCCGGCAAGCATACTGAAAAGCACCAGTACGCTCATCTTGCTGATGTGCGCAGGCGCGTTGAACTCGGGGTTGAAGCTGAACTTGAAGCCCACGTTGAAGACAAGTGTCAGGACAAGGGAAGCCACAATCAGCACGATACCCGACACACCCGCGACCCCGAATCCGGGAATCACGAAGAACTCGAGCATAAGCAGCACTATGCCCGCCAGGAATATAAGGATTTCCCAGTGTGCCGCAAGTCCCTCGATATAGTGAGGTGCGAAATAGAGCAGTGCTGCGGCTATCGATATTATTATCGGCAGACCAAGGCCCGGTGCCTGAAGTTCGAAATAAAGTCCACCCACAATGCACATTATAAGTATCGCGCTCACCGCTGGATTAACCAGGAAGTTGATTATCTTGTCGGTGAACGATAGTTTCTGCTCGGTGATTTCGGCATTCGCTACACCGGCGTGCGCAAGAGCCTCCTCGCGGGTCTCGGCAACAGCCTCGCAGAATCCGTTCTTCACAGCCTCCTCCGACGTGAACGTGAGTACCTTGCCTTTTGCGCTTACTCCCTTAACTTCGACGTCGGGGTCGACCATCGCCTGCGCGATGTCGGGGTTGCGTCCGTTGCGTTCCGCCGTGGTCCTCATCATCGAGCGCATGTACGACTGGTACTTGTCAGGCATAACCTCACCTGTCTGGTTCACAACCGACGCCGCGCCCATGGAGGAGCCGGGACGCATGTATATGCTGTCGCATGCTATGGAGATCAGGGCGCCGGCCGAGGCGGCATTGTTGTTAATGAATACCATGGTCGGCACCTTGGTGTTCAGAAGTCCGCTCCTGATCTTGTCAGCTGCCTCAAGCTCGCCGCCGAAGGTATTAAGTTCGAGGAGAATGTAGTCGAAGCCACCAGCCTCGGCCTCCTTCACCGCCTTCTCGGTAAGCCGCTGCGCGGGCTTCGATATGTTGTCGTCAATCTTGTAATAATACACCCTCGCCCGCTGCGCGAAGGCGTCGGCGGGAAGTAACATGAATGCAACAATCGCAGCTAAAAAGAAAAAGCCGGGCAAAATCGCGCCTTTTATATGTTTTTTGTCCATATCCTTTGTTTTGGTTTTGCTGTTACCATTCTATCTTATTCTCCAGTTCTCCTTGCTGAACGACGCCTCCACGCGGTCCTCAACATCGTCGGGAAACGCATGGAAGAAGTCCATCCCGGTGAGACCTTCAACGTAGTCCACCGTACGGCAGTAGCGCGACAAGGGCATTTGCACGGCTGCGTTCGGCATCACGAATCCTATGGCGTTCCACTCGCCCCTCATGTTGCAGAGCAGCACTTTGTAAAATGAGTCTGGCACTGCGATGCAGTTCTTGCCGATGACGTCGGGATTTTCGGAAACCAACGGGCCGCAGACCACAAACACCTCGCCGAAGAAGTTTGCCCAGCCTCGCACCCTGTTCTCGAGCGTGTTCCAGTCGCCCTCGTTCATGGTGTGGTCTTGAGGACATATATTGCTGAGGTAGAAACACTCCTCCATAGCCCGGCGGTCCCACTTCATGTCGCCGGCCGGCGCCATGTGGCCGCGGTCGTAGCCCGAGTTGCGATAGTCCCAGAACTGCGCCGTGGCACCCCTCACCTCAGGATCGGGCACAAACTTGTCGTACCTCTCCACGGAACCCTTCGTGTGGCCTGCGGTGAGCGAGTAGGCCACCCAGTTGGGAAGCCGCCACTCCTCGTTGTAGTCAACAGTGTAGGCGTAGTGCTCTATCTGCTGCGAGTGCCTGCGCGGCACATCGTATCTCGGCACCTCATACGCGACCGAAGGCTCACCCGACAAGTCCGCCCCTACCTTGACTGCTTTTTTAGGGCTTCCCGACGAAGCTTTCATGATCAGGCCGGCGGCGGCAACGGCAACAACCGCGCCTACTAAGAGCGCCGCCACAACTGTTTTCTTCATTCCATTTTTGGACATCTGCAAGTGTTTTTCTGTGTCTTGTTTTTTTGTGGTGCAAACATATAAAAAAAAACATTGCTTCCCAGCAATGTTTCTCATAGAGTTCAAATGCTTTCATTTTTACTCCTTGTATGCCATGCACATCTTGGCTGAAAGGTAGTTCATATTTGGAAAAAATCACTTTCCGCTCTTCCGCCTGTTGCACTCGCGGCAGAGCATCTGGCAGTTGTCGGCAGTGGTCTTGCCTCCGGCGTGCCACGGCGTGATGTGGTCGGCCTCCATCTGACTCAGCTCGAAGTGCTGGCCGCAGTCGGCGCAGAAACCCATTTGCCGCTCGTAAGCCGACAGCTTTTGTGCATCGGTGAAGGCACGGATGGAGAGATATTTCTCCTTCCGCGTGAGGATGTAGGGATAAATGCCCGACTTTTTGGTCACGTCGTCGTCGAGGATGAGGCGTTTCACTTCGTCGTCAACGGCTTTGTAGTCAAACACTTGGTCTTTGAATTGCTTGTAAAGCATTCCCCACTCCACGCCTTTCATGATCTTTTTGCGCTCCTTGGTGGGGCGGAACGAGGTCTCAATCCAAGTGATGACCGACTGGAAGAACTGCCACAGCGGGGCGGCGCTC
>CADBQG010000083.1 GCA_902796805.1 uncultured Bacteroidota bacterium | reverse complement strand
GGTTTGTCAAGATTTTTTGTGTACTGTCATTTTTTGTTTTTTGCGGGAGTCTCCCGTTTTCCACGCCCTTGGCCACAAAATATTCAACAGCCAATGCATCAATATCTTCCAACGATGCATCTTCAACAATTTGGGAGTCCCAGTTGACTCCCAGCTTTTTGAGAAGATAGTTTTGGGCCGAAACGCCATTCAGTTCTTGCAGCGTGTCCCCGAGCGGTAGTAGAGTTTGCCGTGAAATGTTACAGGGGTGTTGCTCGGTTGAACCGTGATTTTGACACAATCGTTGCCACTTTCGTGCAGAAGATCCACATCAGCGACAATGCCCATATATAGGATATTCGTGTTTTTTTGCTGAAAATAAATTTACCAGATTCGATACGCCGCAGATAAGACGTTGACTCAACGCCTTTTTTAATATGTCATTTTTCTGCCGTTAAATGCAGAAAAACGCGGCAAATATACAAATAATATTTGAGGTCGGCATTTTTTTATGTGATAGAAAAGTGCGGCGGTTTCGGAAATTACAACCGCCGCAAATTCGGAAACCGATTGACGTGCCTGAAAGCGTCCGGCCCTTATTGCTGACAAGGATATTTCACCGCCCCTTCGCCATCTCCGCCATGCGGCGGCCGGCGTCGAAGGCGGCCTGGAGGTCTTCCTCCCAGTGTTCCTCGCGGTACTTCCTCTTGGCCTCCTCGTCGAAGCCCGCAAGCTCGTAGCGGTCGTAGTTCTTAACCTGGTAGGTGTTGTAGGCGAACAACTTCTCCGGCTCACCGAGAGCCTGCCTTATGCAGTGCTCCATAGTGCCGTATCCGTTGCAGTTGTTGCGCTCCTTCGTCCCGTTCTGCGTCTCCACAAGAACCACGGGCATCCTCTTCGGGGCCGTTATGCTGTAGTCGTTGTAGGAGAGCCATGGGAAGGCAAGCCGCTCCAGAAACGCGCGCATCTGCCCGGTAACCTCGCCGAAATAGTTGGGCGAGCCAAGCGCCAAACCGTCGGCACCGGCGATGTCCTCGAGAACAGGCGTCAGCGCATCCTTGAACTTGCACACGTTTGACGCCTTCCCCTTAAGCTTGCACGCCAAGCAGGAAATACATCCCTTGTAGTCGAGGTCGTAGAGACGCACCGTTTTAACCTCCACGTCGCCACCTGCCGACTGCGCGCCCTCGGCGAACTTCTGCAGCATCGACGCTGTGTTCATGTTTCGGCGCGGACCGCCGTCGATAATCATTATCTTCTTCATAACATTTTCCTTTTTTGTGTTTGACTTTTCCTTTGCCGCGGCCACAGCCGTATGCCCCAGCAGGCCTGTTGCGGCCAACGCAGCCGCCCCGAGAGCGGCCTTCTTCAAAAATTCGCGTCTGTCCATCGTCAGGTTTTTGTTGGTTTAACGGAATCGTCCTCCACTGCTCCCCTACCCCACAGTTATTATTATTTACATTCTCTGTCTGCCTCATAGCAACATCGAGGCGACAATATTTCATTTTACATTTAATCGATGTTGACGGACTCTTCCTGCAAGACATCACCCCGCAAACCGACCACGACCTTTTTCACGGGAATCTTGCGGGAACATTGCTCAAGGGCGCGCTTCACAATCATCAGCAGACCTCCGCAACAAGGCACTTCCATCATCACTACGGTAATCGATCTTATGCCGGCAACGTCAACCCATTGGACAATCTTGTCGATGTACGACTCCTTGTTTGTGTCGAGTTTTGGACACGCGATTGACAATTTGCAATCCTTCAGCATGTTGGGATTGAACGCGGGCAACGTGAAGCCTGTGCAGTCGGCGGCGAGAATCACATCTGCGTCCTCGAAATACGAGGCCTGGGGATTCTGGAGGTGCAGCTGTATGGGCCAATGCGAAAGCGACGAGGAGAGCGACACTTCGCCGGTGCGCCCATGACGCCCCGTCCCGAACTCCCGCTGCGCCAGGCCAGGACATTCGCAGGCCGTCGCCTCAGCAACATCCATATCGATGCCGTGATCTTTAAGATACTGAATGCCGGTCTGGTAGAGTTTTTGCTCGCCGTGGGCCTTGAGATGGCGGAGATGCGCCACAACCACATCCCTGCCCTGCGGAACAAGCCGCTCCATCACGGCGTTCTCGTCGTATGGTTCCACTTCCCTCTCTTCAACGGTAATGGCGTTCACCGGACAGTCGCCTATGCAGGCGCCCAGACCGTCGCAATAGAGTTCGCTCACAAGTTTGGCCTTGCCGCCGATGAGCTGCAGCGCGCCCTCGTGGCATCCTTTCACACACCTGCCGCACCCGTTGCACAGCTCTTCGTTTATCTCGATAATGTTACGTTTCTGCTTCATTTTTGTTAGATTTTGACAATTAACTCATCTCCAACATTCTCTTTATCGGCAAAAAGGCTTTTTGGCGGATTTCCTCGTCCATTGTCAACTCCGGACTCTCATTCAGGAGAGCGTCGTATATGTTCTGAAGGTTGTTCTTCTTCATGTTCACGCAGTCGTGCTTCGGGTCGCCGTTGTAGAGCGCGTGCAAGACCTTGTCGGGGTTTCGCTTCTGCATCTCATAGAGTATTCCGCTTTCGGTAACGACTATGAATTCCTTGTCTTCGCTTTGCGATATAAAGTTGAGCATTGCGGCGGTGGAGCCAACGAAGTCGACTTTCTCAAGCATTTCGCGGCGGCATTCGGGATGCGCCACTACAACGGCATCGGGATGCAGCTCCTTCATCTTGTCGAGCTGTTCGGTCTCATAGCGGTCGTGAACGCGGCACGCACCGTCCCACAGCACCATTTCACGGCCAGTCATGCGGTTTATGTAGTCGCCGAGATTGCCGTCCGGCACGAACACAATCTTTTCGTCTTCGGGAAGCTGGTTGACGAGCTTAAGGGCATTACCCGATGTGACAATCAGATCCGACAAGGCTTTCACGGCCGCGCTGCAGTTCACATACGAAAGCACCTTGTGGTCGGGGTGACGCTCCTTGAACTCGGCGAGTTTGGCGGCCTTGCAGCTGTCGGCGAGCACGCATCCCGCCCGCATGTCGGGCACAAGCACCTTGCGCGTGGGGTTGAGTATCTTGGCTGTCTCGGCCATGAAATGCACCCCGGCAAACAATATTATGCCGGCATCGGTTGAGGCGGCCTTTTGCGCCAAACCCAGACTGTCGCCCACAAAGTCGGCAACCTCCTGCACCTCAGGCAGCGTGTAGTAGTGCGCCAGAATAACGGCGTTCTTTTCAGCCTTGAGTCTCGAAATCTCGGTTTTCAGAAAGTTTTTGTCCATGTTTGTTTCTCGATGTTGTTGTTTGCTCATAATGTTCTTTTGTTATTCAAGTGGTTTGAAATAATCAATCTTCGTTGTTGAGTTCCTTCACCGGGAACTTGAAATATGTTGCCGGGTACGGCTCGTCCTTGAGCGTGAAGTGCCACCACTCTGAATGTAACGGCTTGAAGCCGTGCCTCATCATGGCTTCCCTCAGTATCATGCGGTTCATGAACTGCCTCTCCGTTATGGAGTCGTTGGGGATGTAAACCCCTCTTTCAGGGTCGCCGCCGAAATCGGGATGGCTCTCACGCCCGAACCAGTCGAAAGTCCCTCCCATGTCGAGTTCCTTCTCAGTCTCCATGTCGAAGAGTGTCAGATCCACGGTTGAGCCTCTCGTATGGCCGCTCTTGTCCATTATGTAGTCGAGTTTGAAGAGCAGGCTCTTGTCAACAGACGGGTAGAAGTAGCGCTTCATGGAGGTGTCGTTGACGTCGGCTGCCCAGCGCACGAAATGGTCCACGGCCATCTGCGGTCGGTAGGCGTCGTAGATCTTCAGCCTGTAGCCCAGACGCATGACGTCATCGCTCACGGCTTTCAGACTGTCGGCAGCTCTTTTGGTGAGCAGCGCGGTGGGTTGTAGGTAGCCGTCGATTCTCTCACCCACGAAATTGTAGGTTCCGTAATACCTTATCTCAAGAATAGCGTCGGGAACCACATCGGCGAGGTTCACAAACCGGCTGCAGTCCCACTCCTTGCCGGCTTTATTGCCAATAAGATCATCGGTCTGCGCCGTAGCGGTTTTGTATCCAGCAAGAAAAATGGCTGCAATCGACAAGCATAGTATCGTTTTTTTCATATAATTAACTTACTATCAGAATATTACACTTTTTTATTAAAACAATTGCAAATTTACCATTTTTATTCAAATCCATCGAGAAATACAAAAATATTTCATCATAATGAAAAATGCGCGGGCAAACAAAAAGCGGCTGCCGAGGTTGCCGGCAGCCGCTTCCGCAGATCTCATCCGCATAAGGGATGTATTATTTCACCGTCGCGGTGAGGTTGATTACATGTATGGGGTTCTTGGGGTCGTTTGTTATCACATCAATAGTTGCCTTGTGGGTTGTTATCCTGTTGTTGGCCTTGAAGGTGACGTTCACCTCGGCGGAGCCGCCTGCGGGAACTTCCATCGTCTGGCGGTCAACTTTGAAGAGCGACGAGGAGCACTCTATTGCCCTGACAATCAGAGTACTTTTTCCTGTGTTATTGATTGTGAACTTTTGAGTGCCGGAGGCGTTCTTAGCAAGATCGCCGAAGTTGAGGTCAGTTGAGCCGATTGCCGAAACAGGCGCGTTTTTGAGCTGCTTTGCGGTGAGTTTAGAGAAATCCTCCTTTATGTTCATCGAGTAGTGTACTCTCTTCACCTTCTCGATGGAGTCGTTGGTCTTGAAATTCACAAGGTCCCTCACCTGGCCGAACTTGGCGCGCTTGGCAGCGTCGTACTTGATAACGATCATGCCCTCCTGTCCTGGTGCGAGCTCGTCGCCGAAGTCGCGTTTCACCTCGCTGATGAATTCAGGGGCGTTGTCGAGTTGTATGGAGACGGGGTTGTTCCAGAAATTCTTCACGAGGAACGTGTCAAGCACCGACTGGGTGTTGAGGATTGTGTGCGCCACATCAGGTTCCTTGATGCGGAGCATTCCGGCCGTCTTTGTGTAACCTGCAATCTCGAATTCCGTCGGCGGGCGCTTGATGACCTCGCCCTTGATGAATATCATGTGCGGGGCTGCCTTGTCGTTCTCGAGGAACTTGGGCTCGTTGGTGGTGACCCTGATGTTCTTGGTGAACGCGCCGGGACGGTTGTAGGGGTTGTAGGTTGCCTCTATGAAGCCCTGCGCGCCAGGGGCGATCTCGCCGTGTGAGTAGTTGGCGGCGGTGCATCCGCAGCCGGGGCGCACGCTCTTGAGCTCCAACGGCTGGTTGCCCACATTCGTGAATACGAACCTGCCGGTAACCTTTCCGCCCTCCTCCTTGATTCTTCCGAAATCATAGGTCGTGCTCTCAAATTTGATTTCAGGCTGGGCATAGCTTAAAACCGAAGCCATGGCCAACAAAAATAACAAACTTAACTTTTTCATTTTCGACTATTTTTTTGATATTATATTACTATATGTTTGATTAACAAATGTTTAAACTAAAACTTAATCTTTCGTCCGCCGACTTCAGACAAACTGCGAAGATATAATTTTTTCACCAAACTCATTCAAATCAATTCCGCCAAAATTTCCCGAAGACATAAGTACAAGGACTGCATTGCTCCAGTTCTTCGAGAGAAGGTGTTCCTTAAGACTCTGGGAATTGTCGAATACAAGAAGGTCTTCACGTCCGAACGAGGAGTGTATCATCTCTTTTGTTATCGGGGGGAGCTTCTTGTGCTCGACGGCCGACGGAGAGAAATAGACCACTGCCTCGTCGGCCTCGTCCATCGAATGCGCATACTGGAGCAGGAACTGCCGGTTCAGGCTGCTGAATGTGTGGAGTTCCATGCAGGCCACAACCTTGCGGCCTGGATACTGTTCCCTCACGGCGTTTATGGTGGCCTTGAGCTTTGACGGCGAGTGGGCGAAGTCTTTGTACACTGCGCAGGTTTCGCTCTTTCCCACGAGTTCCAGTCGTTTCGACGCTCCCTTGAAGTGCGTCATCGCCTCGTAGAAGTCCGCGTCGGCAACCCCGAGAGCCTCGCACGCGAGCCGCGCCGCGTTTATGTTCATGAGGTTGTGCCTGCCGAATATCTGCAAGGGAAAGTCGCCGCAAGACGTTTTCAGGAATGTTGTTCCTTCTTTCACATAGTATGGATGAACGCCGTACGGTTCCTTGACGGTGTTGGAAATACTGTCAGCAAGCCCTCGCAACACCTCATCCTCTTCACAATAGATGAAACGCCCGGTCGCGGGTATCATCCTCGCGAAGACTTCGAACTGCTCAACATAGTTCTCGAACGTCGGGAAAACGTTCACGTGATCCCACGCGATGCCGCTCACAATCCCGATGTCGGGCTTGTAGACATGGAACTTCGGCCTCCTGTCGATTGGCGAGGTGAGGTACTCGTCGCCTTCTATGACCATTATCCGGGCGGTGTCGGTGAGGCGCACCATGACCTCGAAGCCGTCGAGCTGGGCGCCAACCATATAGTCGCAGTCAACACCGCAATGCTGCAGCACGTGGATTATCATCGACGTTATAGTGGTCTTGCCGTGGCTGCCGCCCACCACAACGCGGGTCTTCCCCTTCGACTGCTCGTAGAGATACTCCGGATAAGAGAATATCTTCAGTCCAAGTTCCTTTGCCCGAAGCAGTTCGGGGTTGTCCTCGCGGGCGTGCATACCGAGAATCACGGCATCGGTGCCGGGAGCGAGTTTGCCGGGATCCCAGCCGGTCTTTTCAGGAAGGATTCCGTATTTGAGGAGACGTCCTCGCGCCGGCTCGAAGATCTCGTCGTCGGAGCCGGTGACCTCATAACCTTTATTTTTCAGGGCAATGGCCAGATTGTGCATCGCGCTGCCCCCTATCGCTATAAAATGTATCTTCATAATCAGGAAAAAACCTCTTACAAGACTTTGGAAAAACGAAAAAGTTATATTTTTATTGCAGTTTTATTCGTTGTCGAATTCCCCGTCGAAATAGTTGTCCTTTATGAAGTCTAGCTGGCGTCGCTCGCGTTTCGTGGGTCTGCCCAATCCGTGCGGGCGGAACTCCTGTGTTTTCAGCGTCTTCATCCTGTCGTACTCGCTCTGCGGGGTCAGGTCGTTGCAGTACTGTGGCACGAGCTGCGCCCCCACTCTGCTCTTCGGCGTGTCAACAACCTCCACGGTCTTGTTGAGAGAGCCGATATGCACTTCATAGACCTCGCCCTTCCTCACATCGCGCGAGGGCTTGACATTCACGCCGTTGAGCTTCACCTTGCCCGCATTGCAGGCCTCCGTGGCGATTGAACGTGTCTTGAACAAACGCACCATCCACAGCCACTTGTCTATCCTTACATCCAATTTCTCCATCACTTTACGATAAAAAAGTCTGCGGCCTTCTCCCCAGAACAGCCGCAGACAACTTATGAAAAAAATGCAATAAGAAAACTTAATGCTTTGGTTTCAGCCGTTCTTTACTCCGGCTGCTTGTCATCGCCGGCCGCAACAGTGTCGTCTGTCTGCTGTTCAGTGTCAGCAGACGGTGCCTGCTCGGCGGCCTTCGGGTTGTTCATCATCTTTATCTTGTACTCGAGGTCGGCAACCTCGCGCTTTGCGGATTCAATCTTCTTCCTGAACTCGGCAGTGAGTATGTCGGCGTTCTTTGAGTTGGAGAAGAAACCGAGGTTGTTTTCCCAGAGAACGATGTCTTCTTTCAGGCGGGCGAGCTTGTTCGAGAGAAGGTTCTTCTCCCTGTCGATGAGCTTCTCCGCGTTGGGATTATGCATGATGTCGTTTATGCGCGACTGGTAGCGGCTGTGCCTAACGTCGTCGGCGCTGACCTTCAGCTCGGCGAATCGTTTGTTGATGGCGTCGCGGTACTCGGTGTATATCCTGTCTTTCTCGCCGCGCGGCACATATCCGATCTCAAGCCATTGCTTCTGGTACTCCTTCATGGCGTCGAGGTTTGCGTTTCTGTCCTCGCCGAATTCGTAAGAGAGGATCTTCTGGATGAGCTCCTCCTTCTTCTGGAGGTTTTCGGCCTCCTCGGCCTGGGCGTTGCTGAAATGCTTCGACTTTGCCTCGAAGAACTTGTCGCAGGCGGCGCGGAAGCGTTTCCACACCTGGTCGGAGTATTTTCTCGGGGTGGCTCCGATGTTCTTCCACTCGGTCTGCAGTGCGAGGATCTCGTCGGTGGCCTGCTTCCAGTCGGTCCTGTCGGCGATGCCCTCGGCCTGGATGGCGAGGTTGAGCTTCTGGTTGTAGTTCTGCATCTGCACGTCCTTTATCTGCTGGAAGAATTCCTTCTTCTGCTGGAAGAACTTGTCGAGGTTCGACTTGAAGCGCATCCATATCTCGTCGTTCAACTTGGCCGGAGCGGGTCCGAGGGTCTTCCAGAGGTTGAGGAGCTCGGTGAGTTTGTCGGCGGTTGCGTTGTACTCTGAAATCTGCTCTACAGGCTTGTTGACGATCTCTTCGGCCTGCTCGCAAAGCACCACCTTGGCGTTGTAGTTGTTCTGCTCTTCCGCGAAAAGTTTGTCGTAATGCTCCCTGCGGCGCTGGTTGATCTGGTCTGAAGCGGTTTTGAACCTCTCCCATATCTCGTCTTTCTTGTCGTCCGGCACAGGCCCTATCTCCTTCCATTGGCGGTGGAGTTCCTGCAATTCGTTGAACGACTGGTTGATTGAGTCGTTGAGCAGAAGCGACTCTGCCTTCTCGCAGAGCTGCATCTTCATTTCGAGATTTTTCTTGTAGTCGAGCATCCTCATCTCGCGGTTCATCCTGACGATGTCGAAGAATTTCTCTATATGGAAATGGTAGTTTTGCCAGAGGTTTGTTGACTCGGCCTGCGGCACGGGGCCAATGGCCTTCCACTGCTCCTGGAATTCCTTCACCTTGTCGTTCAGCACTTTGAGGTTTGTCTCAGTTTCGAGGAGACTTTTCAGGTCGTCTATTATCTTGTTTTTCAGCTCGAGGTTCTTGGCCTTCTGCTGTTCCAAATTCTCTATGAATGCAGCCTTGTTGTCCTTGAAGGTCTGGAAGGCGGCGTTGAAGCGCTTCTCAAGTTCGTCGGGCTCGTATGAAAACTCAGGGATTTGTGGAGCCTCTGCGCCCTCTTCGGCGGCTTTTTTCTCGGCCTCTGCCTTTGCCGCTTGGTATTCGGCCTGCATCTGGTGTCTTTTTTCGCGGAGGAATTCGAGCACCTTCGCGCGCAGCACGCCAACGCGCAACTTGATCAGGTTGAAGTTAGGCTCCGACACCAATCTCTCCATCTCCTCAACACATTGCCAAAGTCCGAACGGCGAGTATTCCGCCTCCACCTGCTCTAAAGTCTCTTCCGGCTTTTCCGGAGTTTCCTCTTGCTTTTCACTTTCGACAGGAGTGTCCTGTTTTGTTTCTTCTGAAACCGGTTCCTGTGATTCCTGGCCTACGGCCTCGTCATCTTTTTCTGCGACCTCGGCTGTTTTCTCGGCAACTTCCGGGGCGTTCACTGACTCAATTTCCGCATTTTGTTGTTCCACGGCGGATTCGGGAGTTGCGCTTTCGTTAGCATTGTCTTGAGCTGCCTGCGCAGCTTCGGGATTCACCTCCTGGTTCTGTGTTTCAGAGTTTTCCGGGTGAAGAAGTTCTTGTGATTCCATAAAACGTTATTAGTTGTTAGTGATAAAAAACGGCGGCAAAGATATAAATTTAATCGAGAATCCGCGCCTTGAATTTTCAACACTCATACCGCCACAGTTTTTCCATCCGCTACGGATAATTTTCTACTTTTGCCGCCGTAAGAATCAAAGAATTTATGGCTCTTGACCTGGAGATATACGGAATCCCGGCATTCTACGTGTTCATGGCGGTGTGCTTGATTCTGCCAAGGATACCTGTGGCAGGAAAGTACTTCAGCATCATAAACACAGGAATCCACGAACTCGGACATGCCCTGATGACCCTGCTTCTTGACGGAAGGGTGATACGCGTCGAGCTGCGCAACGACACCTCCGGCATAACGGCGTCGTCAGACATCAGGGGCAAGCTGGCGGCGTTCTTGGTGGCCGTTTCCGGATACACCGCGGCCTCGGCGGCGGCGCTGCTCGCGGCACGCCTCATGGATATGCACCTCGGCGGCGCACTGCTCACCGGACTGACGATGACGTTCTTCGTGATGCTCGTATTCTGGACAAGGAACGCCTACGGCATCGTCTGGACCGTGTCGTTCTGTGCCCTCAACTGCTATCTAATCTACACTGAAAACCGGTTCCTCGACTATTTCGCGCTTTTCTGCTCCACCTTGATGCTCACAGAGTCGTTCTTCTCCGCCTTTGAGCAACTTTTGATAACCATACGCAAGCCCTCCACACCATGCGACGCCACAAACCTGGCCAAAATCACCGGGATACCGTCAGTGATATGGTCTTTCCTGTTCGTTGCCCTCGCGGCACTATGCTGCTACTTGGCAGTATCTAGTATTTAGATTTAAGTATTTAATCTGTACCCAAATTCCTAATTCCTAACTCCTAATTCATAATTTCAATAGCTGTGCATGCCGCCGAGGCGGAAGAGCGACGGGCCGAACCAGCAGAGCAGCAGAAGCAGCATGAACACCGTCGTCAGGAAGAAGACAACACCGGGACGGGTGCGCAGCGGCCTGAGAAAAGGGAGCAGCCCCATGCCATACGCCCATGTGATGAGCGCCAGGGTCTCCTTGATGTCCCAGCTCCAGAAAGAACCCCAGGCGTAGTGCGCCCAGAAAACCCCGAGCACAAGTCCGAGGGTGTACAGCGACAGCCCCGCGGCGAAGATTTCCCCGGCGGGCGAATCGGTGTCGTGTTTCACCATGGCGGTGAAGGCGGCAATCCAGGCACAGGCCATAAGCGCGTACGACACCACGTAGGCAATCACATGCGGCAGGAACCACACGCTGCGCAAAATTGGCGGCACCTCGGCACTCCGCAACATCGGGTTCATACGTGTCATGATCAAAGCCACACTTGCTGCCATGACAAGCAAGAGCACAGCAAACAAGCCCTTCTTCTTCCGTCTCCACAATTGAGCCACTGCACAGGCGAGCAGGAAAACCGACGAGGCAATCATCAGCACAAGTCCTATGAAAACCGGCACACGGAACTTGGAGACGGTAACCTTCAGCCTCACGTAATCCTCACCTGATGGGACTTGTCCTAAGTCGAAGAGGTAGATGCCGTATTGGTGGAAAAAGTAAGGATGGTTCACTCCCACGGCCGCCAGCCCGGTGCTTTCTCCATGGCGCATGGCAATCAAGGCTGTAAGCGCCTTCTCCTTGCCGGAATTGTAGGTCTCCCGTTCCAATTTCTCCAAAGAAAGCGAGAAAGGCAATTCGGCAGCGTCGCCTGAAACAGTCCGAACAAGGTTCACAGGGTCGGAGCCTGCCACAAGTTTCATGTCATATTTTTCATAATTACAGAGGTTTAGGCACAAGGCCGCGATTGTCATAAAAGCCGACAGGTAAAAAAAATATCCTATATGTCTCATCATTCCGAAAAAAATTATATCTTTGCGCCCCCGAAAGCCACTTTAGCTCAGTTGGTAGAGCAACGCATTCGTAATGCGTAGGTCGCGAGTTCAAGTCTCGCAAGTGGCTCCGAAAAGTTTT
>CADBQG010000082.1 GCA_902796805.1 uncultured Bacteroidota bacterium | reverse complement strand
GCGAATGCATAAGAAGTTTCGCCATTTATTTGGCATCGAGGGTTAATTTTTGACGGAATCAGCCCACAAATTCCGGCCTGCTTACAATCCCACGAACCTGCTGTCAAAACCAGACGACCCCTGGGGCGGGAGAGGAATGCTATTTCACCTCACCCTTGAGTTGCAATATCACGCGGTCGGTGTCGGCGTTCGAGAGAACTGTTATCCTCTTGCTTATCAGACCGGTGTTCTTGGCAGTGTATGTGGCCTTGATGGTGCCGGTCTTTCCCGGCATCACCGGCGCCTTGCTCCAGTCAACCTCGGTGCAGTCGCACGACGAAATCACGTCGTCGAGGATGAGCGGCTTCTTGCCTATGTTCTTGTATGTTATGGTTACAACCTTCACGTCGCCTACCTTGAGCGTGCCGAAGTCGACGCTCTTGCTGGCAAACTCTATCTCCGCCGCCGTGCCGGTGTATGCCGGCTTCGCGTTCTGTCCTGCCTTGCTCTGAGCCTGAAGACCCAGCCCTGAAAGGCATACGGAAATAATCAGCAATACGATTGTTTTTTTCATGACTGTATGTTTTTCAGTTAGTTGTCGGAACGAAGACTGCTATTGGTGTTCTCGGGCGCTGCCTCCACCGGTTTTGGGCTGACCTTCCCGGTTATCTTAAGCATAACCCGGTCGTTCACGGCGTTGGACTCTACGGTGATGGTCTTGTTGATGTCGCCGATTCTCTGTGTGTTGTATTTCACCTTGATGGTTGCCTTCTTTCCAGGAGCTATAGGATCCTTGGGCCAGGTTGGCACTGTGCAGCCGCAGCTTGCACGGCAGCTGGTGAGTATAAGGTCTGCTTTACCGGTGTTCTTGAACACGAACTCGCACTCGCCGTTGTCGCCCTGCTGTATCTGGCCGTAGTCGTGCACCAGACTTTCGAATGTGATTTCAGGAGTCTTCTCCTTTTTCGCCTTCTTCGCTGACTCGCCTGTTTGTGAGAAGCCTGCGGCCATAAGGCCCATCGCCATCAGAATGCAGAATATCTTTTTCATAACTTTGTTGTTTTTTTGTAGTCTTTGATGTGATTTGTCAATTCTTGAAAAGTTTAACGTTACGTTTCTTTTTTTTGAGGACGACCGACTTCACTGCGAGGTCGTATCCATCAAGTCCGAAGCCGCTGATGAACCCGGCGCAGGCCTGCGAGATCGCGTTGTTCTTCCGGTAATTTTCGCGCCCGAACAGGTTGCTTATGTGGACTTCTATCACGGGAACGCTTGTAGTCCTTATCGCGTCGGCTATCACCACGGAGGTGTGCGTGTAGGCTCCGGCGTTGAGAATGATGGCGTCAAGACCGGCGGCATTCGCTATCTTTGAGGCCGTCTCTCCTTCAGAGTCGGACTGGAAGAACTCGATGTTGGAGTCGGGGTTGTCCTTTTTCAGGGTCTCGAGGTACGCGTCGAACGAGATGCCGCCGTAGATGTCAATTTCGCGCGTGCCGAGGTGTGCAAGGTTGACCCCGTTGATTATCAATATGTTGACTGAATCACTCATGAATAATGACGAATACGTCCTCTTCGGGACGGTGCATGTTCATCTGTTCTCTGCCGTATTTCTCGAGCAGCGCCGAGTCTGACGACAGTTGCTCGTATGTGTATATATTGCCTATCTGGTTCTTCGTATTTGTGATTCTTTCCTCGAGGTTGGAAATTTTCCTGTTGAGGGCGCGGTGTGTGCCGAGAGTGTGGTCGGACAGGAACAGCAGGTACACGAGGAACAGGATGAACGTTGCCGCATATAGTGCGGCGAACATCCTGAACCTGTTCCTGTTGCGTCCTTTTTCTTCCATGTTGGGTTATCTTGCATAGTTCACCGCGCGTGTCTCGCGGATCACGGTTATCTTTATCTGTCCCGGGTATGTCATCTCGTTCTGAATCTTCTTCGAGAGGTCGAGCGAGATCTGGTCGGCCTCGGCGTCGGTAACCTTCTCGGCACCGACTATGACGCGCAGCTCGCGGCCTGCCTGGATGGCGTATGTCTTCACCACTCCGGGGTAGGTGAGGGCGAGGCTCTCGAGGTCGTTGAGGCGCTTCATGTAGGCCTCGACCACCTCGCGGCGCGCGCCCGGGCGTGCTCCTGATATTGCGTCGCAAACCTGCACTATCGGGGCTATGAGTGTTTTCATCTCCATTTCGTCGTGGTGTGCGCCGATGGCGTTCACTATCTCGGGTTTTTCCTTGTACTGCTCTGCGAGGCGAGCGCCGAAGAGCGCGTGCGGCATCTCCGGTTCTGTGTCGGGAACCTTGCCGATGTCGTGGAGGAGTCCAGCGCGGCGGGCGAGTTTGGGGTTGATGCCGAGCTCGGCGGCCATAGCGGCGCTGAGGTTTGCAACCTCCTTGGCGTGCTGCAGGAGGTTCTGCCCGTAGGAGGAGCGGTATTTCATCTTGCCGATAAGGCGCATGAGCTCGTGGTGCATGTTGTTGATGCCCAAGTCGATGCAGGTGCGCTTGCCCAGTTCGGCTATTTCCTGCTCAATCTGTTTCTTGGTTTTGGCCACCACTTCCTCGATGCGGGCGGGGTGTATGCGTCCATCAGACACGAGTTTCTGCAGCGAGAGCCTTGCGATCTCGCGGCGCACGGGGTCGAAGCTTGACAGCAGGATGGCGTCTGGCGAGTCGTCGATCACCACGTCAACGCCGGTGAGGTTCTCTAGGGTGCGGATGTTCCGCCCCTCGCGGCCTATTATGCGCCCCTTGATCTCGTCGTTCTCGATGTTGAAGACCGAGACGGTGTTCTCTATCGCCGACTCCACGCCGGTGCGCTGCAGGGCGTTCACCACGATCTTCTTGGCCTCCACGTTGGCGGTGTGCTTTGCCTCGTCCACGATGTCCTTGATCATCACAAGAGCGTCGGCCTTGGCCTCCTCCTCCATGATGGCCATGAGCTGCTGCTTGGCCTGCTCGGAGGTCATCTCCGCCATCGACTCCAGCTTTGTCTTCTGAGCCGAAATCTGCTCGTCGAGGTCCTTCTGCTTCTGCGCCACAGCTGCCATCTGCTTGTTGAGGTTCTCCTTCTGGTTGGCGTTCTCCTGGTTCTTCCTGTTCAGGTCCTCGAGCTTCTGGCTCAGGGTGTTCTCCTTCTGCTTCAGCCTGTTCTCGGCTGCGGCAATCTGCTGGTTCCTCTCGTTGCACGACTTCTCGTGCTCGCTCTTGAGCTGGAGGAACTTCTCCTTCGCCTGGAGAATCTTCTCCTTCTTGAGAAGCTCTCCGTCCTCCTCGGCCTTCTTGAGAGTTTCCCTTCCTTGCTTCGTCAGCTGGTTTTTCATCAGTGTGTAGGCCAGAGCGATTCCCAGTGCCGCTCCCACAAATACGCCTACAATGATCCATAAAATGTTAGTCATAATCAGTGTATATATGTTTGGTTTAAGATTCGGTGCATGACAGTGCTGGCGGGCGGGGTGCATAAAAAAACCGCATAAGTCCTATAGGGTTTCGAAAAACTCCTAAATGATATGGTCGAAGGTGCCGTCAGTGCTTCGCTCTTCCCCGAGCTGTTAGCTTTCCTCGAAAGGACTGGGCCTGGTCTAGGCACGACAAGCGTCCCCTTCGTTTGTAATTCTGTTGAGTTTAACAAACGTATCTGAACTTATGCGGGATTCCAATTTCAAAGAACTTCAATCAATGGGAAATTCCTCTGTCAGCTTCAGAAGCGACTCCATCATAGGGACCACCTCCTCGTCGTATTCCTTCAGCCTTTCTTGATTGGCTATCAGCCTAACGACAAAGTCCAGCATTATCATGTTGTTCAAATCCTGCTGATCCTTATATTGCCACTTTTTCGCAAAATCAAAAAAGCTGTCATTGATCATCTTTTCAGCTTCCCGAAAGTAGTGTTCCGCGTCTTTCCTTACATTCACCGTCAGCGGCCTCCCCGCAATCGTCAGGGTAAGTTTCACCTCCTCCATGTCACCTGCTTTCAAGAATCCTGATACTTTCGTCTATCTCCCGCACCCACTCGTTGATCTGTCTCTTCAGTTCCTTTGAGTCATTCTTTGTAAGGGCAGTCTTTTTCAGTTCAACAAGCATCAACTTCTCTCTCGTTTTCTCGAGTTCGGACTTTGTGGCCTCCAGTTCCTCGCGCAGCCTGCTGTTTTCCTCACACAGAGCCTCGTTTTCGGTCTTCAAGTCCTTGCAGCGCCTCACCGCCTTGATAATGTTCGCTTCTGTCTCCCGGTATATTCTCTCAAACGACGGCATTTCGCACTCGATACAACGCTGCAAAAATAGTAAAATTGTTTGTTTGCAAGCTCCTTTTTTTTCTATCACCGTTTTTTTTTGTTCTTTTTTCTTAATTTCGCGACCCTTATTTGATTGTAGCACAATTTTTTATCTTTAATTATCAACAGATTCATGTTTTTATTTTAAGCATCGAGTTTCGTAAATGATAAATATAATACTGTATAGATATTAAAGGCTGATCAAGTGTATTTAGACGTAAATTCATGATTTATAGGGTTTTAATAAATTTTTTCGTTACTAAAAGCCAATACTTAAAAGATGAGTTTGTAAACCCTTGAATATCAATTTACAAAACCGGCCACTACTGGCACGAAATGAAAGAGAAGTACCGCTGTGCGTTTGTGTGGGACAACGCGAAAGCATATGATAGACAATTGGCGTTCGCGGGAAATCTTGCTGATTCTATGTACAGAAACGGCAGCGAGTTCGGCAGTGAACTCTCAATAAAATTGAGCAGCACTGCCAGGACCGACTCAATGGCAGTGTTCTACGCAAGGTTGCAAGAAATGATGTCGTCGATCTGTCCGTCGTTTGAGGTGAGGGACACGATAGGCGGGAACTTCTCGCTTGTGATGCCGGCTGACAGTCTGCCGTTCAGCATCACCGTGGGCGACAGCCTCCTTGCAAGAGTGAAAGTGTCGGACATGGAGTTGAACTTCGGGGAGAAGAGGGGCGATGTGTGGCCGTACGTCGTAACCTACGACCCCGAGTCGTCGTCGTTCCTCTGGAAATCTAACATAGGCTTGTCGATAAAGGACTCCTTGTCGATAAAATACACATTGGTTGTGAAGTCGTCGGTGATAGACACGCTCTCCGACGGCGACAATCCCACGAACCTCCGCGCGAGCCTTGTTGTGGACAGTGTGTCGTCGGACTTCGAGGTGCCGCTTGTGCACTTCCATGTGCCGCAGTGCGACGAGGCTGTGGATTATGAAGGCAACAGGTATCCGGCCGCTGTGATTGCCGGCAAGTGCCGGATGACCGAGAACCTCCGCTTCACTAAGTACTTCGACGGCCGCGACATTGAGGGCGTGATGCAGTACGAGTCGAAGCTCTATCCCGAGGACCTTGTGAACAACGAGGTTTTCGGCAACCTCTACACGTGGAAGGCGGCGGTTGACATGGACGCGTCGGGCAACATACCGTTGGACAACGAGGGCCATGTGCGCGGCGCTTGTCCCAAAGGGTGGTATGTGCCGTCGGACAGCGACTACGCCGTACTGTACAAGATACCAATTGAAGAACTGCGCTCGACAGAATACTGGCTACACGGCGCAGGCACTAACGCCTCCTCGTTCAATATGGTGCCTTCAGGGCGCTACAACAGCGAGACAAGCCGCTATGAGGATTTGCTCCTGAAGGCCTATTTCTGGATCTTCGACATCAAGGACACAGATGTCATTGTAACCTATTTCGCCGAGTATTTCTGCGGCGAAATGAGGAAGGACACCTTCAAGGACCGCATGGGGTTCAGCCTAAGGTGCATAATGGGCTCCGACACTGACTGCGAGCACGATTAGCGGCCGACACTATCTGTTTGCCATATAGTGTTTCCCCGGCAGCGACGTGAGCGCGCCCTTGAGTTCGAGGCCGAGCAGCAGTCCGGCAATCTTTGAGGGCGAGAATCCTGCGCAGTGTTCGCTGATTTCATCGATGCTTCTGCTCTCAGCCCTTATGAAAGAGCAAAGAAATTCCTCCTCGTCGGAAAGTTCCACGAAGAGTTGCATTTGGCGTTCCTTTGCCGCGACGTCCCAGTTCATCATCTCGAGTATGTCGTTCCCGGAAGTTGCAGCCGCTGCGACATTGCCGCGTATGAGGTTGTTGCAGCCCTGGCTGGTGGCATCGAAGATGGAGCCCGGCACGGCGAACACGTCGCGGTTGTAGGAGTGCGCAATGTGAGCCGTTATAATGCTTCCGCCTTTGAGGCCGCTTTCCGCCACGAGCACGGCGTCGGCCATTCCGGCGATTATGCGGTTCCTTTGCGGGAAGTTTGTCCTGTCGGGTCCGGTGTCGAAGGGGAATTCCGTAACCAATGCGCCGCCGCAGTCGAGGATTTTCGACGCAAGGCTCTTGTTAGTGGATGGGTAGATGTTTTTGAACCCGCTCCCCATCACCGCTATCGTGGGTATGCCGAGCCTCACCGACTCCTCGTGGGCCACGGTGTCGATACCGTAGGCTAACCCGCTCACCGTGGTGATGCCGCTTCCTTTCAAGTCGTTGAGGATTTTAGTGACACACCTCGTTCCGTAAGAAGTGGCGTTGCGCGTTCCCACAACGGCGAGTGTCCTGGGGCTGTTGAAGTCGATGTCTCCCTTGTAGAAAAACTGCACAGGTGCGTCGGCGCAGCGGCGCAGCCGGGCAGGGTAGCCGCCGTCGAGACAGTTGCGCAGTGTTATACCGTGCCTCTCCATTGCATTCATCTCCTTCTCCACGAGTCTTCTTGTGCTGTCGGTTATCGCCGTGTTTATGCGGCGGGCGCACTTGCCGTTCAAGTGCTTGCGCCACAGTTCCGGTTTCCTGAACACGTTCTCGGCAGAACCGGCATGTCTCAACATCTCCTTTATCGTGGCCCTTCCGCATCCGTCGATGTGATCCAACGCCAGCCTGTAGAATAATTCTGTTTCCATTTGTCATTTTTTATAGTATCTTTGCAGTCAGCAAAAATAAAAATTATTACAATATAAAACAATAGTTAGGAAAAATTTAAATATTATGAAAAACAAGAGGGTTTTGTTGTTCGTGACGATAGTGTCCCTGTTGGTTTCGTGCCGCGACAGGGCGCAGGTGGGCATGATAAAGTCCGACAATTTCTCCACAGGCAAGGCGGGCGAGATGATACTCGCGATAGACACAGTGTACTGGACTCCGGCGGCCATGGCCGAGATAAGGTCGGTGCTGCACACTCCGCAGCCGGCTATAAACCAGATAGAGCCGATGTTCGACATAATACAGTGCTCGAACTCAGACTACACGGCGTCGTTCATGCGACACAGGAACGTGGTGCAGTTCGACTACAACGGGCAGTATTCGGGCAACAGTTTCGAGGTTGCGAGAAACCCGATAGCAAACCAGCAGGTACTTGTCAGGATTCGGGGGAACAGCTGCGACTCGATGCTCTCGTTGTTCAACAAAAACAGGGAGGAGATTCTGAAAGTGTTGTACGACAACGACCTTGCAAGGCTCCAGAACGCGCACCGCAAGCTTAACAACGTGGTCTTGGAGAAAAAGATAAAGGAGAAGTTCGGCATCATGATGACCGTCCCTGACGGCTATTTCGTAGGGAGGGAGGAGGAGGATTTTCTCTGGCTCTGTTTCAGGACTCCCAAGAACGACAGGTTCGTCATGATCTACAAGTCGCCGTACTATGAACTCGGGAAGGACAACATTGTGGCCGAGCGCAACCGTATCACGAAGGCGTATATACAGGGCGCGGTCCAGGGCGCGTATCCGGTTGTTGCCGACCTCAAGGGCTATCCCTTGGAGTCGGTCGTGAAGATACGCCGCCATTCCGGCGTGGAGCTGCGCGGCTTGTGGGCCTCCGTGCGCGACAAGATGGGCGGCCCGTTCTACAGCTACACCATGGCTGCCCCCGACAAGTCGTACTGCATAACTGTTGACGGGTTTGTGTACGCGCCGCAGGAGAACAAGCGCGACTACCTTCGCGAGGTGGAGGCGATAGTGAAGTCTATACAGTAGTGAATTGTAACAAAACCGCTGACGTTTCCGACATAATATCTTGTGGACGACAAAGATTTGATCGAAGGCTGCCTCAGGAACGACAGGCGTTGCCAGAAAGAACTCTACGACAGGTTCTCGCCGGCGTTGTTTGCCGTGTGCCGCAGGTACTCCGGCAGCGAGAGCGACGCCGAGGACATGCTCGCCGAGGGTTTCGTGAACATCTTCGCCAGTCTGCACACCGTCCGCGACAGGAAACGTCTGTTTTTCTGGATGAAATCTGTGGTAGTGAAGACGGCCATCGACTATTACAGGAGGAACAGAAAACATTATGACAACTTGCCGATAGACGAGAATCTCATTGTGCCTCAAGAAGTTGATGAGACAAAGATATATTCGAGGCTTGACGCCGCCGCCCTCACGCGAATAATCTCCGGGATGCCTGACGAGTGGCGTACGATCTTCAACCTCAGGATCTTCGAGGACCTTGGTTTCAAGGAGATAGCCGAGGAACTTGGCAAGAACGAGAATACGGTCAGGGTGTATTTCCTCAGAGGGAAAAACTGGCTCGTGGAACAACTTAAAGATGAATAAAAGCAGTAAACAGCATACAATGAAGGATATAAGAGATATTTTGGACTATCATAGCGAGCAACCAGGCAGCGCTGTCTGGGAGCGAGTCTCGTCAGAATTGGACTTGAAACAGGTGTCAAGGCAGAAATCCCGTGCCGGGAGATTCCTCGCGTTGGCGGCTGCGGTGGCGCTCGTCTCTGTCGCCGCGCTGATAGTTGCGCTTCGCAACACAGATTCCGTCGACAAAACGGCAAGTCAACCGTCCGAGCGGCTTGTTGAGGCGGTTTCCGACGCTGAAATGACGACACACGTGGACGAGACGGCCGTGGCGATTGCCACTAAGGAAGTCCCGGTTGTGTCTGAAAAAGAAGTTGCCGGAGTGGAGAGCGCCGTGGCGGCCATGCCTGTCAAGGAAGCCGAAAAGCCCGGCGAGTCTGCGACAACGGCTGTTGTCGAGAAGAAGACAAACGCAAGACAGATTGTGTTACCGTCGAATTCCACTTTGGCCCGCCAGTTGCAGAGCGACCCGATCCTTAAGAATTTGTCGGGCGAGGAGATTTCCTTGGAACCGCCTGTGAGCCTCAAAATCCCGAACCTCTTCACTCCCAACGGCGACGGTGTGAACGACACGTTCGTGGTTGAGGGCGTTGAGAACTACAGTTCAACACGTCTCGTTGTGCGCGACCGCGGCGGAAAAGTGGTCTTCCAGCGCGATGGATACATGAACGACTGGGACGGAGGCGACTGCGGTGAGGGTGTGTACAGTTACGAGTTCTTCTTCACCTATAATGGCATAGAAAACTGTGCTACAGGAAAAGTCAGGATTCTGAAGAATTAGAGGCTTTTGAGAATGTGGTTGCCCGCCACCATTGCCGAGGCGAAGGCGAAAAAGAGGTTGTATCCTCCGCAAAGCCCGTCTATGTCGAGCATTTCGCCCAGAATGTAAAGGTTCTTGTGTTTTTTTGATAAGAAGTTCCGGTCTATTTCGCCAACATTGATGCCGCCGCTGCACACTTGGGCCGAGTCTGTCGGGTATGTGTCTTTGATTTTGAATGTAAAATCTTGTATATCAAAAGGTTTCTTTTTGTACAGTGACTCGAGTTTTGGGTGGATTATACCGGTTAGCGAGCCGTACAACGTCAGATGTCTGTTTACATCGAAGTTCTCGTCCCAGTGGGTCAGGTTAATTGATAACCTGCAGTTTTCTGTGCTTTTCAGTCTGCGGTAGTAGGATGAGAGGTTCATGACCACGATGCCCGAAATTCCTTCATCTTTGAAAATCACTTCGCCTTTCTCCTTGTGTATCAAATGGTTGTCTTGAGTCAGCGATACAATGGCTTTTGTGCGGCAGCCTGAAAGCGACTTTGGGATATTCTCGAGCAGGAAGCCTGCAAGCGACGGTTTCAGCGCGGTGGCCTTAAGGTGCAGCGGGGCGAGGTGTTTATTATAGTCGCTCTGAAACTTTGGCAGGAGGTTGGCAGGTGAGCCTGTGGCGAGCACGAGCGTGTCGAAAATCTCCCCGTGGTTGCCGTTCACGATCCAGGCGCCGCCTTCTTTCTGCGACAATGATGTTACGGGTGTTCCGGTATGTATGTTCACATTGTTGTTGTCGAATGTGGATAGCACGTCAACCACAGTTTGGGAGAACTGCGTGGCGGGATATACCCTGTTCTCCGAGTCATACACTGTAACGAGACCGAACTTGCGGAACTGTTCGTCGAGTTTCTCAGGGGAGACTGTTGACAGGAGTGCTTTGGCGAAGTCGGCGTTGTTGTAGTCTTCGGGGGTGATGATTCTGTTGAAGATGTTGGCCCTGCCGCCGCCCGATGCGCGGAGTTTGGCGGCGGTCTGCGCGTTTTTCTCGAAGACGGTCACTTTCAGCCGCCGTTTTTGCGACAGAAGGCGTGCAAGGAACAGTCCCGAGGCGCCGCCGCCCACAATAGCAACTCTCTTCAGTGTCATCCTATTTTTCCAGATTCAGGAAGTCTTTGACGGCACTGACGGCCTCGCGGCGCGCGGTGTCGAGGTCGTCGTTGAGAATCACCTTGTCGAACAAGGGCGCGAAGGTGAGTTCGTACTCGGCTTTTTCAACTCGCTTTTTCAACGATTCGTCGTTCTCGGTGCCGCGGTTGCGCAGCCGCCGTCCGAGCTCCTCAATGGTTGGCGGCTCGATGAATATGGCAAGTGCGTTGTCGCCGAAGTATTTCTTGATGTTGACCCCTCCCTTCACATCGACGTCGAAGATGACGGTTTTGCCGGCATCCCAGATTCTCTCGATCTCGCTTTTCAGAGTGCCGTAGAACTGGTTGTCGTAAACCTCCTCCCATTCGAGGAAGTCGTTGTTCTCGATCCCTTTCTTGAAGTCTTCCACGGTCATGAAGTGATAATCCTTGCCGTTGACCTCGCCGTGGCGCTTCGCCCTGGTTGTGGCTGATGTCGAGAACGAAAGTTCTGGGAGGAAGTCGAGTATGTGCTTCACTATCGATGTCTTGCCCGCTCCCGACGGCGCTGAGAATACTATAACTTTTCCGCTCATAGAGTTCATTGATTCTATTATCCGGCAATTTGTCCTGCGGTTTCGGCCATTTCCGGGAGGACTGCGTTTTCCTTCACCACGAACATCTCCTCCTTGAGGTCGTCGTAGTCGAGGGTGACTTTGTCTCCGGCCATCACGCTCATGTTGAGGATCTCCTCGGCGAGCACGTCCTCCACATATTTCTGGATCGTGCGTTTCAGCGGACGCGCGCCGTAATTCGCGTCCCATCCGTTCTCTATGAGGAAGTCCTTGGCCTTGTCGGAAATCGTTACGTCGAGGTTGAGGTTCTGAACCCTTTCGAGAAGCTTTTTCAGTTCAACATCGATGATCTTGGAGATGTCCTCTTTCTCGAGGTTGTTGAAGTATATGATGTCGTCGATTCTGTTGAGGAATTCCGGGGCGAAAGTGGCCTTGAGGGCCTTGTCGAGGATGCTGTGGGCGCGTTTTTGTTCATCCGACTTCTTGTTGTCGGTGCTGAAGCCGAGTCCGGCGCCGGCGTCTTTCAGTTCCCTGGCGCCGACGTTGGAGGTCATGATTATGATTGTGTTCTTGAAGTCTACTTTCCGTCCGTTGCCGTCGGTGAGCGTGCCTTCGTCGAAGACCTGCAGCAAAACGTTGTAGATGTCGGGGTGTGCCTTCTCGATTTCGTCGAGAAGGACGATGGAGTAGGGCTTGCGGCGAACCTTCTCGGTGAGCTGCCCGCCTTCGCCATATCCTACGTATCCCGGAGGCGCGCCTATCAGCCGCGACACCGTGTGCTTCTCCATGTATTCGCTCATGTCGATCCTTATGACCGCGTCTTGCGACGAGAAGAGGTAGTCGGCGAGGACTTTCGCGAGGTATGTCTTGCCGACGCCGGTGGGTCCCATGAAGACGAATGTTCCGATGGGTTTGTTGGGGTCCTTGAGTCCGGCGCGGTTGCGTCTAATGGCCTTGGCTATCTTGTTGAGGGCCTCGTCCTGGCCTATCACAACGCCCTGCAGGTCGTCGGTCATGTGCAGCAGGCGTTCGCCCTCGTTCTTGGCGATGCGCTTCACCGGCACGCCGGTCATCATCGCTATGACCTCGGCAACGGTGTCCTCGGTTACCATGGGGCGGTTCTCGTCTATTTCCCTGTCCCATTTTTCCTGCACCGACTTGCGTTGCGACTCGAGTTCCTTGATCATGTCGCGGATGCGTGCTGCCTCGTCGTACTGCTGGTCCTTGATGGCCTGGATCTTCAGTTTCTCCTGCTCTGCTATTGTGGCCTCAATGTCGGTCATTTCAGAAGGTACGTTCATGGTCCTGATATGTAGCCGTGCACCGGCCTCGTCCATCACGTCGATGGCCTTGTCGGGGAGGCAGCGGTCGGAGATGTAGCGGTTCGACATTGTGACACAGGCTTTTACCGCATCGTCGCTGAACCTCACGAAGTGGTGGTCCTCATATTTGTCCTTTATGTTGGTGAGGATGTCGAGGGTTTCTTCGGGCGTTGCCGGTTCGAGGATTATCTTCTGGAAGCGGCGTTCGAGGGCGCCGTCGTTCTCTATGAACTCCCTGTATTCGTCGAGGGTGGTGGCGCCTATGCACTGCAGTTCGCCGCGCGCGAGGGCCGGTTTGAAGAGGTTTGAGGCGTCCATGCCGCCCTGCGAGTTGCCGGCGCCCACGAGTGTGTGCAGCTCGTCGATGAACAGGATCACGTCCTCGTTCTTCTCGAGTTCTTCCAATATGCCTTTCACACGCTCCTCAAACTGTCCGCGATATTTTGTGCCTGCCACGAGGGATGCCATGTCGAGGCTCACGATGCGCTTGTGGAGAAGCGTCCTCGAGGCGTTGCCGGCCACGATTTGTGAGGCGAGGCCTTCCGCAAGCGCCGATTTGCCGACGCCAGGCTCCCCGATGAGTACGGGGTTGTTCTTCTTTCTGCGGCACAGGATCTGGGCGATGCGCTCAAGCTCCTTGGTGCGGCCCACGAGCGGGTCTATCTTCCCTTCCGCAGCCATTTTCGTCAGGTCCTTGCCGAAACTGTCGAGGATCGGAGTGGAGTTGGAGGCTGCCTTGCTCTTCTTCGCGGTGGCCCTGCGCGTGTCCTGCTCCTCCTCGTCATCGTCGTCGCCCCCGAAAGGCGATGTCGGCGAGGCGCCTATGTTCAGCGCCCTGTTGAGTTCGTCCTCGAAGGCCTGGAACGTCACCCCCGCGTTCCTGAGCATTATCTTCACCGAGTTTGTAGAGTCGTCCTGAGCCTGCTTCAGTATGGCCAGCATGAGGTGGTGAGCCTCCACTGTGTCGCTGCGGTACTGTTTTGAGTAAAGCACCGAAAGGTTGAGGCGGCCCTGCGCCTGCACACTGAGCGGTACGCTGTCAATCTGACTGTCAGACTTTGATTCGGGAAGTTCCAGCATCTGCTCGATCCTCGCCCTCATGGCGTTCAGGTCTATACGGAAGACATTCAGGATGTTGTGAGTGAGACTTTCGCCGGGATAGCGCAACAGGCATACCATGAAATGTTCTATACCAATCTGCTGCGAATTGTACACCTTGGCTAATTCCTGAGATTCGGCCAAAATGTATTTCATCTCTTCAGAGTAATTTATATTCATAAAAATCCTTGATGGTTATTGCATTCAGTCTGCAAAGATACAAAAATTATGCCAGCACTAAAACCTCATCGACTATGTGATTTCCAGGATCTTGATTTCCATAGTACCCTGTGGGGTGTCGAAAGAGACTACATCTCCGGTCTTGTGGTTGAGGAGGGCCTTCGACAGTGGCGACAGGAAGGAAATCTTCCCTTTTGTTATGGCGGCTTCGTCAACGCCGACGATTCTGTATGTGGCTTCAACGCCGTTCTTGAGGTTCTTGAATCTGACAGTGGCCCCGAAGGCCACCTCATGCTGCTTCTCCGGGTCAAAAGGTGTCAGTCGCGCAGTGCGGATACGCTCGTCAACCTGCTTGATCTTGGCCGTGATGTAGTTGCTGTTGACCCGCGCGTCAGGCGTGTCAACACCTTCAAACTGGCGACGCTCGTCCACAAGCGACTCCCTCTCATCCTTGAGAGCCTGCAGGCCCTCAGCAGTCACAAAATTCTCCACACCTGGAGGCAAGAATGCCCGCGCGGTCACCAAAGGGACATCCTCCTGGTCGCCTTCCTTTACAAATCCTCTGCTCATATTCAATTATTCCTTGTACAACAGGTTGTCGCCGAACGGATCCAAAGTGTGCAGCGTGCGCTTGTCGGGCTCAACCATGAACATAAACTCATTGTCTTTCCCGTCTTTCACGTATGTGGCCGTCACCCAATATAAGAGTACTCCCTCGGTGTCGAGGTCGCCGCTCTCCAGCAGGTCTTCCATGTCCTTCCGTGTCCTTATGATTTCGTTGAGATACAGAGGTATGACTTCACTGTTCGAGCCTTCTTGGTAGAGCATAGCCTCGTAAGAGGACTCCATGTTGGAGAGGAGTTCAGTTGTCAGCCTGGCGTAGGATACTTCGGTGATGGTGTCGACGCATTTCACGGCAAGTTTCTTATAACCAGAGACTTCCTCCGCAGCGAGAAATTCCTTTGCGGCGGAAACCATCTGGCGGCGAAGGCTTCTTTCCTCCATCTCTTTGCATGATAAAAGGCATATCGCACACAGGGCGATGGCAAGAATCGCTTTTCTCATGGCTTAAGTTTCAGTAGATGAATCCTTCAATGCCGTGGCCGCAGTTGGCGTTGCTGCATGGAATGAGCTGGATGTCGGCAAACTGGAACATGTCGATGAAGCCAAAGTCATAAACTTCCTTGCCATTGAGCATGAGCAGTGTCTGCACCGGTACACTTTTCCTGATTCTCAAATAGTTGGAAGTGTCGGCGGTGGCTGTAATCTGACTGATGGCTTCGGAGATGGAGGAAGTGTTGCCGAAGTTGTTGAATTTCAGCGAGTAGGTGTCTCCTTTTGATGTCTTTTCCGCAATTCCCTTGTCTGTGGAGAAGCTGAAGACGGCCACCTCGTTCTGCATGTCGGCCGGAGTTACATAGAAGGTTCGGCATACAGTGTCGCGCAGTGTCACTCCGGTGAACAGGCTCATGTAGTTGTTTTCCCACGATTTGAGTTCGTCAAGCATCGTCCTCAGCGCTTCGCCCGAATAGGGAGTCTCGTGCTCACCTGTGGCGAGAAGATACTGGTCGTTGCGGCATTTGGCTATCGCGTCGGCGGCCTGCCGCGCCTTTTGCTCGAAGCTCTTCGACACCACCTTGGTGTGGTTTGCAGGAACCTGTGTGACGACACCGTCGATGATCTTTGTCTCTACGAAGGCCTGCGACTGCTGTGTGTACGAGAGGTCGGCGTAGTTCCTGAAAAATTCGGGCAGCGCGGCTGCCTTCGAACTGTAAACTGTGCTGCCAGTGGATGCATCGTTGCCGCTGTGCGTGTCTTTTTCAAAAAGTTTCCGAACAGAAGAGGTGTTCTTTCCTACAACGAGGAAACTTTTACCGGGGTCGCCGGTGGAGACGGTCTCTATTTTGACGCCGCCGAGCACATATCTTGTCTTGTTCTCCTTTATGAAGTTTGTCAGTCCGAGAAGGCTCTCTGCGTAGTCGGAATAATAGCCTTTCACTTCGGTGACTTTCACTTCGGTTACGGTTACTTTCAGCATTGTTGTCGGGAGCATGTATGCAAAACACTCTCCCTTGGTTTCTTTAGGGTTCACTTCAGACAACGGGTAGACCTTTGTCTGGGAGAAGGCTGTGGATATTAAGGCGGTCAGTGCCGCCATGCATAGCAATGTTTTTTTCATAGGTTTTGGTTTAAGATGTTCAGTCTCTGTTGCTTCCGAGGAATATTGATATGTAGTACAGCAGCGTGGCAAGCGAGGAGATGGCTGCGATAAGATAGGTGCGTGCGGCCCATTTGAGGGCGTCCTTGGCCATTACGGTCTCCTCGCCGGAGGTTATGGCGTTCGACTCGAGCCACTCCACGGCGCGGTCGGAGGCGTTGTATTCCACAGGGAGTGTTATTATCGAGAAAAGAGTGGTGAGGGCGAACAGCGCGATGCCTATAAGCAGCACCCACCGTCCCACGATACTCGAGAATCCGAGGATGAGTATGCCGGCGAGCAGTATCCACTGCGAGAACTTGGATCCGAACTGCACCACCGGGACGAGGCGGGAGCGCATCGTGAGCCACTTGTAGGCCGTTGCGTGCTGCACCGCGTGGCCGCATTCGTGGGCGGCCACCGAAGCGGAGGCTATGCTCCTGCCGGAATACACCCCTTGGCTCAGATTCACGGTCTTCTTCGTGGGGTCGTAGTGGTCGGTTAGGGTGCCCTGCACGCAAGTTACCTGCACGTCGTAGATGCCGCTGTCGCGGAGCATCTTCTCGGCAACCTCCCTGCCGGAAAGTCCGCTGCCGAGGGCGATTTTTGAATACTTCTCGATACGAGAGGTGAGAGTCTTCTGGATTACAAGACTCGCAATCATCAATACGATGAAAATTACAAAATATCCCATTTCCTTTTATTTGTTTAGTTGAAAAACTTGTTGTTATCTAATAATGGTTATCGAGCCGTGGAACTTGGTGGTCTTGGCCTTGCCCTTGTAGGAGAATGTGTAATAGTAAACGCCGTCGGGGAGGCCGAGTCCGTCGAAAACCCTCTCGCCAAGCACTATTTGTCCGTCCTTGGAGAAGGTGTCGTAGTTCTTTGCGTGGAACACAACCTTCCCGAACCTGTCGCTTATGCGCAGTTCGTTGTGGCGGAACTGGTCTGGGTCTTCGGGGTTTATGGCGGTGTTGAGGTTGCCGATGGCCCACACGTCGTTCACGCCGTCGCCGTTGGGTGTTATCACGTTAGGGAAGACGAGTTCGTCCTCAATCACCACCACGTGGCTCACGGAATCGGAGCAGCCCTCTTCGGTAATGAGGGAGAGTGACACGGTGTAGTCGCCCCAGGAGGTGTAAGGGTGCGACGGGTTAAGGGTGTTGTCGGTCTGTCCGTCGCCGAAGTTCCATACTATCGTATTGTTTGGGTTGTCGAGGACGTTGCCTGATATGTAGGATATGAATTCTACCACGCCCTGGTTCTCGCTCATCATGGAGATTTCGGGCGACGCGCTGAATCCAAGCTGCGGCTGGGGCGAAGCGGAGATGTAGTTCCATCGTGTCAGCGAGTCTTTGCAGCCGTCCTCGGAGGTTACCACGAGCTTCACCGTTATGAAGCCGGAGTTGTCGAAAACCACAACGGGCTCCTTCTCGGTGGAGTAATGAACCATGTTGAAGTTCTGGTCGAAGAAGAACCACTCGTTGGTATAGCCGCCCTCTATGGCGCTCGAGTTGTTGGTGAAGCGTGCGGTGAGCGGTGTGCAGCCCGATGTGTTGTCGGCCTCGAAGTCCACAAGCGGCGACTCGAAGAATGTGACGTTCACGGTGTCGGAGCTCCTGCACGTGGTGTTTGTGAGCGGGTTTTTCACCGAGATGTCGAGGACGTACTGTCCGGCCGAGATGACCTCGATGGTGCCGGTGTTGTCGCCTGTGTTCCAGTAATATGTTGTGTTGGCGTCGCTGCTGTCCACACCCACAACGGCAATTTCGCCTGCGCAGAGCGAGAGGTCGGGGCCGAGGTCGGGCTTGTAGGGGTTCACAACCTTTATCTTTATGCTGTCGCTCGACCAGAGGTCAACGCACGGCAAGGCGCTGTGCACATGAACGTGGTAGTACCCGCTGTCGGCCTCGGAGACGTCATGGAGTATGAACGGCTCGTTCCAGAGCGTGTCGCCGTGCGGTGTCACGAGATATGACATGTCGGATGCTCCCGAGGCGTACGAGAACCTTATGTCCTCGTGGATGCACCACTCGTTCTTCATCAGCATTTTCGTGACAAGGCGGCTCTCGAAAGAGCGTTCCTCGAGGAAAACGCCGGAGTCGTACCGGTTGTCGCCAATGTTGCAGATGCCAATGTGCATGTGGTATGTCTCGCAGGCTGAAATCTTTCCCTGTGCGAAGAGTGCCGTTGTCCTTCCGTTGTATCCTATTCCGTTGCCCGACTGGTTGGAGACGTAATATTGGGAGTACGTGCCGTTGTAGCACACCACGCCAGGGCTGGCACTCGTCGTCCCTCCGTTGACAGTGTTGATGGACACCGGTATTCCGTTAGGCTGGGCCGAGGTGACAGTGTTAGGGATCACAGCGATGTTCCTTGTGGAGCTCACCCCGGTCACCGGGTCGGTGCCGGTGAGGAAGAAGGCGAACACGTCGTTGTAGTCGGAGCACACAAAACTCAGGTATTCGTTGGAGGCGAACACGTAGCCGAAGGCGAAAGTGTCGGCGTAGGCGAGGAAGTCGAAGTCTATGGCGGCGCAGTTGTTGATGTCGTCAGTGGCCAGATTGGCGCTCTGAATGTACTGGTCGTTGTAAGTTATCACATCTGTGGAATTTGTGTTGCTGGTAAAAGGGCCGGCGGCCAGTTCAGAGTTTCCTGTGGTGATCACAAGGCCCTTGGGGAACGGGAACGAATTGTAGCCGTTCCTGTTGAAGGAGGCAATCTGAGGCGAATGTATGATGCCAGGCTGGTTGTTGAACCTGCCGTTCGAGAGCTCCACGCCGTCGCCCTTGAGATGGTTATTGAGCACCGTGTCGATATGTTCGTTGACCATGGACTGCACGGTTAGGTTGTTGCCCTGCGGGAACGCGCCGCCCGTGAGCGAAAATAGCACGATCACCATGAAAAATATTCTTTTTGCTCTGTTCATTTTGGCGTTACTATAATTTGATGAAGAAGAAAATTGCAAAAATAAAAAAAAAAGTCGGAATAATAATGTCAAATTCAAGGCATAAGCTAATTATTGTCGCAAATAGTTGCAAGGGCGTTACAGGTAAAGGGAAAAGTTGTAGTTTTGCCACCCGTAAAGAAATATTGAAGATTTTTCACAAACATTTATCATACAAGTTTTTATGGAAAAAATACTTAAGATAGTAGCTACAAAAAAGTTCTGGGTTGAATGGCTGATCATGACTTTAGGTATGCTTATAACAGCCATTGCGGTGTATTACTTCCTCGTTCCGAGCAAGCTCATAATCGGGACAATATCCGGCCTGTCCATTGTGATAAGCGGGATTTCAGAAAAGTTCTTCGGGTTTGCCCTGCCGGTGCCCACTGTGGTCTTCATTATAAACGCGATACTCCTGGTGCTGGCCTATTTCCTCATAGACAAGGAGTTCGGGATAAAGACGGTTTACACCGCGCTTATCCTCGGCCCGCTTATGGGGCTTCTCGACAAAGTTCTTCCATATACGAGGTTCATACAAGAAGGCACCGAGATACCGTCGGTGATGGGCGACCTGTGGTTCGACCTCTGCTGCTTTGTGCTGCTGCTGAGCGCGGCACAGGCGGTGCTGTTCTCGATAAACGCCTCCACGGGCGGCCTCGACATTCTGGCAAAGATCGTCAACAAATACCTCCATTTCGACATCGGCAAGTCGGTGTCCATTGCCGGCGCCTGCATCTGCTGCACCGCATTCCTTATCAACCCCTTCAGAATGGTGGTTATAGGACTCATAGGCACATGGATAAACGGACTTGTGGTGGATTACTTCACCGCCACCCTCAACAACAGGAAGAGGGTGTGCATCGTCTCGAAGGATTACGAGAAGGTTCGCCAGTATATCATCAACGACCTTGTCAGGGGCTGTACTCTGTACGAGGTTATCGGTGGTTACACAAACGAGAAGTCCATCGAGCTCGAGGCGTTGCTCACGAAGGATGAGTTCTCCAATCTGATGGAGTACATCAGCAAGAACGACATAAAGGCGTTCATAACGGCCGGCAATGTGAGCGAGGTTTACGGATTGTGGTTCAAGGACAAGAAGAAGGCGAAATCGCACGCCGAGAAGCGGTAGGCTCACCGCACTATGGTTATCGAGCCGTTGTGGCTTGTGTTCCCGGCCTTGCCCTTGTAGGTGAAGGTGAAGTAGTACACCCCGTCGGAAAGGCCGGCCCCGTCGAACACCTTCTCGCCGGTCAAGATGTTCCCGTCGCGTGAGTAGGTGTCGTAGTTGTCAGCCTTGTACACAAGCCCGCCCCAACGGTCGTAAATCCTGAGTCTGTTGCTCCGGAAACGGTCGGGGTCCTCTTCGTTGATGCTTGTGTTGAGGTTGCCGATGGCCCACACGTCGTTCACACCGTCGCCGTTGGGCGTGATTATGTTGGGGAAAATCAGGTTGTCTTCTATCACAACATAATGGCTTACAGAGTCGTGGCATCCCGAATTCGTTGTCATTGTCAGTGTCACGATGTAGTCGCCCCATGAGGTGTAGGGGTGCGACACGGTTGTAGCGCCATACTCTTCCTGCCCGTCGCCGAAGTCCCAAGTCAGCAGGCTTCCGGGGTTGTCGAGGTCAACGCCGCCGACAAACGCGGTGAACTCTACAACACCCCCGTTATCCGACATCATGGAGACTTCCGGTGATGCCGTGAACTCGACCTCAGGCTGCCCTGAAGCCGTGATGTAGTTCCATTTTGTGAGCGAGTCGCGGCATCCTTCGGGAGTTGTTATGACCAGTTTGACCGAGAAAGTGCCCTCCTCCTCGAAGGTGAACACAGGGTCAGGGAGGTCGGAATACCCGACAATGGTGAAGTTCTCGTCGAACACGAACCATTGGTACGACAGGTTGTCGGTTGCAGGGTCAAGTAAACCGGCGAGGCGACTGCTCACCGGAGTGCATCCCGAGCGCACGTCGGCCTCGAAGTCGGCGCGCGGCAGGTCGTGGAACCCTATGTTTATCGTGTCGGAACTCTCACAGAACGAGTTGTTTCCGCCTCCGTTCATCGAAACATGCAAAATATACTGCCCTGCGGATATCACCTCGATGGTGTCGGAGCTGTCGCCTGTGTTCCAGAGGTATGTTACGTTATCTTGGGAATAGTTTGCCGCAAGGGTTACAACCTCGCCGGCGCATACGGAGAAGTCGTCGCCGAGGTCGGGTTTGTAGGAGTTCACGATCTTTATGTCGATGCTGTCGGCCACCCAGGTGTCCTCGCAGCCTATTATGCTGTGTCCGAGGAGGTAGTATGTGCCGGTGTCGGAAATCGAAAGGTCGTGGATTCTCAAAGGCGACTGTCTGATTGTGTCGCCGGCGGGAGTGACAAGGTGCACCGTGTCGATGTTGTCGGAGAAATAGGTGAAATCAACGCTGTCGTGCAAACAATAGGTATCGCGCATCGCGATGTCGAGCCGCCCAACGCTGCTGTAGTCGCTGAAATATCCGAGCGACGACGACATGCCAGTGTAGTAGTCGAGCACGCCGAGGTGAAACGGGCCGAGGCTGTTCTGTATTTTCATCACTGCCTGTGTGGGCACCGACGAGGTGAAGTCGCGGTAGCAGTACGACCATTCCGGATCGTAGGGCAGGGTGGTGAAATATGATGCCGGCACAGCCACGTTGTTGCTGCCCGAGGTCATCGTGAAGCCGCCCACATAGGCGGTCGGAACGACGATGGAAAGCCGGAGGTTGGTGGAGTAGGAGGGGCGTGCGTAAACCACCTCCTGTGAGCCGGTGCAGCCGAGAGCCGGCAACTGAGTGCCTCCCGCCTCGCCCTCCGAGCCTGTGAGCTGGAACACAATCACAGGCTTGTCAGAGGTTATCATAGTTGCAATGGTGGGGGAGCTGCTGAGCATGTAGGTGTACTGTTCCCCAACGTCAAGGGTGGCTGCGGGGGTTATGCCGCCGTTGATGTAAACGTTGGTGGAGTCCTGGGTGGGAAACACGAAGACCGACTCGAAGGCCCGGTTGTTCCACAGGGCGATGTGGAGGTCGCCGGCGTAATCTACGGGCGTTATCTGCTCGGCCACAAGGTCCTGCCCCGAGTAACCCGGGATCTGGTTGGAGGCCACGGAGTCGTCGGTGGAGTTCACCGCTATCGGTTTGTCGGAGGTTATGCGCGTGTTGCCGAGGTGGCCGGCGGCCGTCTGCGTGGCCGACTTTATGCAGTATGTCTGGCCGGCGTCGAGGGTTATGACGATAGGAACTCCCGCTGGGAAGTTGCCCATCAGCGGCTGCGACGGCACAATTGTAACCGTGGTGTTGTTCTCGGTGGCCACTATCTCGATGCTGCTGCGCGCGTCGCTGGGCGGTCCTACGAGTAGGTGATTTTGCATCGGGACAATGAAGTCGGTGCCCAGGCCGTTGCGCCCCTTCAGCGTGTAGATCTGGCTGTTGTTGGCGCCGAGCTGAAAGTATGTCGTGACCTTTGACGTCGAGGTTATCTTGAAGCCGGTGTTCTTGACAGTGTTCTGCGGCGCGGTGGCTATGGAACTTTCGATATTAGTGACGTCGTATGCGCGGTAGCTGTACGGGGCCAGGTTGAAGACCTTAGGGGTGAACGAGGGATTTGCCGGCTGCGTGACTGTAACCTTAGCCGAGTCGCTGAAGCTGGTGAAGCAGAACGTAATGGGGTCGTGGGCGTGGTTGGGTGAAATGTCGGGGGCTGCAAACCAGAACAGATTGTCGATCTGCGCCCTCGTGCCGCAGGCCGTAAACGCAAGCACAACGATGAGCATAAACCGTGTCAAAACTGAATATTGTGCATTATGGACATGACTTTGTCGAAAATATGAACTTTCCATGACAGTGACGTTTATGATTCACCGGCAAAGTTACAAAAAACTGTTTTGACACGGAATTAAATTCGGAACAATTCGAGAATTTTGTTTTTCCGCTCGCCCGCTGACACAGATTGTCAGCGCAGAAAAATGAAGTTGTCTCGCGTTTTTCATTTGGAAAATGCTACTTCTGCGCCTTTGATTATTACTTCTGCCTAATTCTTATTATGTACAACTGCGTATGACACCAGAAGAAAAAGCAAGAGTCAAGATAGACCAGATGTTTGAAGATGCTGGTTGGAAAGTGGTAGATAGAGATT
>CADBQG010000081.1 GCA_902796805.1 uncultured Bacteroidota bacterium | reverse complement strand
CGACCCTGCAAAGAGCGGAAAACGAGACTCGAACTCGCGACCCCGACCTTGGCAAGGTCGTGCTCTACCAACTGAGCTACTTCCGCTTGTGTACCGAAGGCGGGACTTGAACCCGCACGCCCGCAATGGGCAAGGGATTTTAAGTCCCTCGTGTCTACCATTCCACCACTTCGGCGCGTTCAAAGAACTTGCTCGCAAACGGGCGCGCAAAGATACACTTTTTTCCGTTAGTGCATGACAAAAAAAATCAATCCGGCACAAGATGTCATGACCAAACACCATTGTTCGTCTTCGCCGATGTACAGCATGGCGGTTTGCGTTTTGTTCCAATAGTTTCCATTTTTTTCCACAAATTGACGAATAAAGATTGTTGTTCATGCCGAAAAACTGGCTTAATGTATAATGGTGTTTTTGTAAATGGTTTATAATAAATAAGTTAACAGGCTCTATGTTTAGTGTTTTGTAAATGCCAAGTTGTCAATAATTTATTGTTGATATTTAATATTGTTGATAACTTTTTTCCAATTATTTCCATATTGATAATCAATATTTTATGTCTATTTATTAAGACTTGATAGTTAAAATATCACGATTTGTGGAAAATTATATTTTGAAAAGTGTATTTTTGTGGAAAATTTCATGATTGAATGGCAACGGAATACGGATATTGGGAAGTCTCGATAGAGAAGAGCGGCAGGCTTAAGCTGCCCACCGCGCTTCTTCGCTCGTTGCCTGAGGACGGGAGAAGGACGTTCTACGCCACCCACGGCTTCGGGGAGCACATCATGCTCTGGTCGGAGAAGGCCTACCGTGAGCAGATGGACTACCTCAACTCTCTCGACAGGAACATAACCCTCGTGAAGAAGTACAGGAACGCCTTCCTCAGGAACACTGCCGTTCTCGAGTGCGACAGCCAGCAGAGGATTGTGATTCCCAAGCCGCTCATGGAAATCTATTCAATCGACAAGGAGGTTGTAGTACTTCTCGACAACGGCCGCATAGAGATATGGAACTGCTCGAAATACCATGAGAAGTTCGACATGTCGCCCGACGACCTGGAGAAGCTGAACGAAGCTATCCATCTCGGTGACTACAAGACAGGCAAGGAGGGTGTCGATGGGCTATCATGACCCCGTTCTTCTGCGCGAGTCGGTTGACAGCGTGGTGCTGAGTCCTGACGGAGTGTATGTTGACGCCACATACGGCGGCGGCGGCCACTCCAGCGAGATACTCTCGAGGCTCGACAACGGCAGGCTCGTGGCCTTCGACCAGGACAAGGACGCGCAGTCGCAGCTGCTCGATGACCCGCGATTCACCTTCGTGGACTCCAATTTCAAGAATCTGGAACGCTTCCTGAAATATCACGGCGCGTACCCCGTTGACGGGATATTGGCCGATTTGGGTGTGTCGTCGCACCAGATAGACGAGGGGGCGAGGGGCTTCTCGTACCGCAGCGACGACATTCTCGACATGAGGATGAACGCCAGATCAGGGAAGTCGGCGAGGGATGTCGTGAACGGCTACGAGCAGCAGGCGCTCGCCGACGTCTTCTACAAATACGGCGAACTGCACGAGGGTCGCATCTTAGCCGCCCGCATCGCAAAATGCCGTGAAGCCGCCCCGATATGCACCACTTTCCAGCTCGTGGAGGCCGTGAGGCCGTGCCTGCCAAAGGGAAGGGAGAACAAGCACCTCTCCAGAATCTTTCAGGCGATAAGAATAGAGGTCAACGACGAGATGTCAGCTCTCGAGTCGTTCCTGCGGCAGACCGTGAGCGCCCTCAATGACGGAGGCAGGCTGGCGGTGATCTCTTACCATTCGCTCGAGGACAGGCTCGTGAAGAATTTCATGAGGTCGGGGAACTTCCAGGGAGAAGTCGAGAAGGACTTCTTCGGCAACCCGCAGACACCCTTCAAGGTGATAACCCGGAAGCCGCTGCTGCCTTCCGAAGAAGAAATATCTGTTAACACGCGCGCGCGGAGCGCAAAGCTCCGTGTCGCTGAAAAGACGACGCCCGTTAAACATGAGGTCAACATCTGAACATAAAGGAGGCAGGAAGGGAGAGTCGAGGTTTGAGCGCTTCTTCTCCAATATCCTGGGCGGCGAGTTCCTCACACGGAAGTCGGCGCGCCCGTGGTTTTTCTATGTCTTTTTTGTGCTGATTCTTGTCTCAATCATAGTGATTAGCGAGCAGCAGATACGCCAGAAGCAGAGGAGAATCACCGAGCTTGAGAACACTTACAAGTCTGAAATCACGAAGCTGAAGGCCAACAACCAGTTCATCCCATACGAGAAGAACAAGATTCTGATAAACCGCATGGAGGAGAGAGGTTTTGTGACCGACGAAAAGCAGATTTTCACTGTCAGGGAGACCCCGAAGAAGGCGAAGAAGCGCCGCTGGTTCAGGAGAAAGGAGGCTGCTGATGGGAAGTAATGGCAGAGACAGGCTCCGTAAGAGAATGACGTGGCTATACTTCGCGTTGGTGGGCGTGGGGGTGGCGTGCCTGCTCAAGATCCTGTATCTCTCGATATTCGAGATGGCTGTGGCATCGGGCACCTCCGACAAGTGTGTTGACACAACTGAGCCGGGCTGGGAGAGCCTGGTGCGCGACGACACTTACTGCTATGTGCGAGAGAACACCCTGAGGCCGGTCAGGGGCGAGATATTCGACGACCACGGCCGCGTGCTCGTGGCTAACTACACGGTCTTCGAGGTGGCTTTCGACGGGAAGGGCTTTGCCAAGGAATATAAGGACACACTGTCGAAGAACCCCGAGGCATTCAAGGAACTGCTGAGGGCGCTGGCCGACGATTTCCAGTCTCAATTCCAGAACAGGTATCCGAAGCTCACCTCGGACTATTACTACGACTTCTTCGTGAAGAACATAAAGGACAAGAGGTATGCGACCATATTCCCCGTGAACGACCGCGACGACCGCAAGTGGATTGTGGGCATTGACACGTCGTTTATAAAGAACAGGCCGTATCTGTACAAAAAAGTTTACAGCAAGAAGACAGGTGATTCAGTAAGGGTGAGGGCGTTCCGCACACATCTTAACTTCGTGCCGTCGAACGTGCGCGTGAACCCCTACGGCGAGATGGCGCGCCGCACCCTCGGAATCTACAGCAACGACGTGAAATACGGGTTGGAGAGCTCGATGAACGAGGTGCTTGCCGGCATCGACGGCAGCAAGAAATACCTCGAGCTTAACCACGCAAAGGTGCCTCTCAGGGACCGCCTCGACCCAGTGGATGGATACAATATCCATACAACAATAAAGCTCGAGATACAGCACGCCGTGCACAACGAGCTTTCAAAGAAACTCACCGAGCTCAATGCCGAATGGGGATGCGCCATCGTGATGGAGACCAGGACCGGGGAGATCAAGGCCATCTCCAATCTGCGCCGCACACCTGGAAGCCAAAGCTACTATACCGAAAGCATGGAGTATGCGCTCAATGCCAAAGTTGAGCCGGGTTCCACCTTCAAGTTGGCCTCCCTCCTCGCATATTTGGAGAAAAACCTCAACGACACAGCCAAAAGTTATCCGATGTTCAACCACACTTTCGAGTTCAAGACCAAGTCGGGAAGCGTTAAAAGGTATCCCAAGAGCGACTCGAAGATCCACGGCGAGACATACGGCAAGCCTTCTGAGATCTTCCAGCGCTCGTCGAACATAGGCATCGCTGAGATGATATTCACCACATACGGGCGCAGGGGCTTCGCGAGCTACAGGGATCAGCTCAGGAAAATGGGCCTGCTCGACACCATACACACCCAGCTCGGCGATCTCATGCCCGCACGGATAAAGGATGGGACAAACGACTTCAACACGTATTACAGCACATGTTTCGGCGCCGGATTCACAATCCCGATACTCAAGACACTGGTGTATTACAACGCTGTGGCCAACGACGGCCGCATGATGGCCCCGCTCTTCGTCAGGTATGTCACCAACAACTACGACACCGTCAGGTCGTTCGACCCCGTGGTTCTCAACGAGCAGTTCGTGTCGGACACAACGGTGAAGAGGGCCAAGAAGTACCTGGAGCAGGTAGTGTGGGGGCCGTACGGCACCGCGCGGCGCTACAGGAACCCCAAGTGCATGTTCGCGGGCAAGACCGGCACACGCGACATCTGGGACGCGCAGTCCAAAAGCTACAGGAAAGACATCAACTCGGTGTCGTTCTGCGGATACTTCCCGATGGACAAGCCGCAATACACCATCATCATATATATATATGGGGTGCCTCATCACAGCGACGTGGCTGTTGACGCTTTCTCCAGAATTGCCAGCAGCATCATGAACAGCTCAAATTACAGTGCCACAAGAAGCGTTGATGACCTGCCGTTGCTGAAGATGGGACGCTCGGGTCCCATAAACAAGGGCACTTTCAACAAGTTAGTGTCGGGTATGGGCTACGACACCGTCACCTACGACACCGACGATGACTACATCAGGATAGACTTCGGAGACACCAACCGTATGCTGAGCGTGAGGGCGGTGCCGCATTCCGAATACCAGAAGATGCCCGACGTGCATGGAATGACCGCCGCCGATGCCGTGGCGGAGATGGCAAAGGCCGGCTTCAGAGTGAGGGTGATAGGAAGGGGTTATGTGAAGAAGCAGGTATACGACGACAACGCGCGACTTGTGAAGCTCTATCTTGAGCCTCTCTGACAAAAAACAGACAAAACCAAAACCGCTAAAACCTATATAACCGCAAAAAGACAATGAAAAAACTTGATATACTGTTAAAATCCCTGAAAAAGTACGATCTTACAGGCAACGCCGACGTCGAGGTCTCTGGTATTATATTCGACTCGCGCCAGGTGTCGGTGTCTCCAGAGGACGTGGCCACCCAACTCTATGTGGCTCAGAGGGGCACGCATACCGACGGGCACAAGTTCATACAGGAAGTGGTGGCGCGTGGCTGCAAGGCTGTGCTGTGCGAAGAGATCCCGGGTGAGCCGGCTTGCGGGGTGACGTATGTCAAGGTTCCTGACAGTCAGGCTGCCATGGGGCATATTGCAAGCGCCTTCTTCGACAACCCGAGCCGCAAACTCAAGCTCGTCGGAGTAACAGGTACAAACGGAAAGACAACCACCGTGACACTCCTGCACCGGCTGTTCTCTGACACGGGACACAAGTGCGGGTTGATCTCCACCATCGTGAACAAGGTGGGAGACAGTGAGATTCCATCGACACATACCACACCTGATTCAGTTAGACTGAACGAACTCCTTTACATGATGGTTGGGGCCGGCTGTGAATACTGTTTCATGGAGGTGAGCTCTCATGCCGTATGTCAGCACAGGATTTCCGGACTTCATTTCACGGGAGGGATTTTCAGCAACATAACCCACGACCACCTCGACTTCCACAAGACTTTCGCAAACTACATCTCGGCAAAGAAGGCCTTCTTCGACGCTTTGCCCAAGACGGCTTTCGCCCTAACTAATGCCGATGACAAGAACGGGATGGTCATGGTGCAGGGGACGCGGGCGAAGGTCCACACCTACAGTCTGCGCTCCGCCGCCGACTTCAGGGCGGTGATCATCGGCAACGACTTCACCGGGCTGCATCTCCGGGTTCAGGGCAAAGAAGTGTTTTTCAGGCTATGCGGCAAGTTCAACGCCTACAACTTATTGGCGGTGTTTGCCTCTGCAGTCCTGCTCGGAATGCCCGAGGACGAAGCTCTCACCGCGATGAGTGCACTGGAGAGTGTCAACGGGCGTTTCAGGATAATAAGGACACCTGGTGGAGCGACGGTTATAGTTGACTACGCGCACACGCCGGACGCGCTTGAGAACGTGCTGGCTACCATACGCGACATCTCGGGCAAGGAAGCCGACGTGATTACCGTTGTGGGCTGCGGTGGCGACAGAGACGCGCTCAAGCGCCCTGAAATGGCGGCTATAGCCTGCAAATACAGCTCGAAGGTCGTACTAACGTCTGACAATCCCCGCACCGAGGAGCCGTCGAAGATCATAGCCGACATGATGGCCGGGGTGCCGGCGTCAAAGTCGTCGAAGGTCGTTGTGGTGGAAAACCGCCGCGAAGCCATCAAGACAGCATGTATGCTCCTGAACAGGAACAGCGTGCTTTTGATAGCGGGCAAGGGTCATGAGACATACCAGGAAATCAACAATGTGCGCCACCATTTCGACGATACCGAGGAGGTGATGAATTTTTTTGACATAAAATAACGGGTAACCATGTTGTACTATCTTGTTAAATGGCTGAAAGAGTTGGGGCTTCCCGGAACAGGGATGTTCCAGTACATATCGTTCAGATCCGCCGCGTCTTTCGTGACAGCTCTGGTAATATCGGTTTTCTTCGGGAAATACTTCATAAGCTATCTCCGCAGGAAGCAGATAGGCGAGAACGTGAGGAACCTCGGGCTTGCGGGGCAGAACGAGAAGGCCGGTACACCCACTATGGGAGGGATAATAATCATAGCCTCGATACTCGTGCCGGCACTGCTTTTCTGCGACATGCGCAACATCTATGTTCTTCTCATGATTTTCACCACTGTGTGGCTGGGAATCCTGGGGCTTGTTGATGACTACATCAAGGTCTTCAAGAAAGACAAGGAGGGTCTCTCGCCCAAGAAGAAGCTCATAGGCCAGATAGTCCTCGGCCTGGTTGTGGGCAGCGCGATGTACTTCCATCCCAACGTCGTGATCTGCGAGAAAGTGAGCAAGCAGCAGACTGTGTATTCCACAGCCTCCTCTAATGACCTTCTGCAGTCTGAGAACCAGGAGAACAGCAACGCCCCGAGAATTTTCGACGAACCGCACCATTCGTCCAAGACCACCATACCTTTCGTCAAGAACCATGAGCTGGACTACTCTTTCTTGACGAGGCTTTTCGGCGATGAGACTGGCAAGTGGTCGTTTCTCTTGTTCATCCCGTTGATAGTGTTCGTCATAGCCGCCGTGTCCAACGGCGCGAATCTCACCGACGGTCTTGACGGTCTTGCCACCGGCACCACGGCCACCATGGCGGTGGGCATAGCTATCCTGGCCTACGTTTCCGGCAACGTCATTTTTGCCGACTACCTGAACATAATGTACATCCCGAATTCCGGCGAGCTGGTGATATTCATCTCGGCGGTGATAGGCGCCTGCATAGGTTTCTACTGGTGGAACTGCTATCCGGCGAATGTCTTCATGGGCGACACCGGAAGCCTCACGCTCGGCGGTATAATTGCCGTGTCGTGCATCATAATCCGCAAAGAGCTCCTCATCCCGATATTGTGCGGCATATATCTCGCGCAGTCGCTTTCCGTGATTGTTCAAGTGTCTTATTTCAAGTACACGAAGAAGAAGTTCGGGGAGGGCAGGCGCGTGCTTCTGATGGCGCCGCTGCACCACCATTTCCAGAAAAAAGGGATGCACGAGTCGAAGATAGTGCAGCGCTTCATAGTTGTGAGTATGCTTCTCGTCGTGATGACGCTTGTTACGTTGAAAATCAGATAACCAAAACATATAAACCTAAAACCAAAACCATTATGCCTACAAAAAAGACTAACAGTTTCAGATTATTCGAGCAGGAGAAGGAGGTTTCCGGCCCGCGCGTGGGCACGCTCTCCGAGTCGTTGATAAAGCTCCGGCAGAGGAACATCGCCGAGTCGCTGTCGGATTTCGAGGGGAGTGCGCACAAACTCGAGGTTGTGAAGAACTTTTCCGGGGTGACGTTCATCGACGACGCCCGATCCACCAATTCAAACGCCGTGTGGTACTCGCTTCAGACCATGAACAAGCCCACAATCTGGATCACGAACATAGACGACCCTGACACCATAACCGACGATGTGATGGAGCAGGTGTCGCAAAAGGTGAAGGGCGTGGTGCTGCAAGGCGTGTACAGTCTCGATGTCTTCCAGAAATTCGCCTCCGCAGGCGTTCCCGTTGTGATGCAGATGAGCATGGAGGACGCGGTTAACTACGCCTTCTACGCCTGCAAGAAGGACGATGTGGTGCTTTACGCCCCGGGAGTGCGCGGCAACGGCCAGACCACATACAGGGAGCGCGGCGACAAATTCAAGGCTGCGGTTGCACAATTGTAGATTATGGGCGAGGAACCGGAAATAACGGAGAGGAGAATCTCTTTCAAGTCGGACAAGATCATCCCTATAGTTGTGCTCTTCCTGACCGGACTGTCGATCCTGATGGTTTACAGCATGAAGGGCGCGGTGGTGCTGCAGCACTTGAAGCATCTGCTCTTCGCGTATGCAGGGATGTTCGTCTGCTACCAGATAAAATACAAGTACTTCGGCGCCTTCTCGCCGGTGATGATACTGGGCGCGATAGTGCTGCTCGGTGCAACGCTCACGTCGCAGACTGTACGCGGTGTGACTTTCATGGGACGCGAAGTGCAGACCTTCTATCTTATCGGTTTCATGCTTATCATCTTCATGTCGAATTTCATAGGGAGGAAATACGAGAAGCAGCGCAAGGAGACAATGCTGTTGAACCACGGTGCCGCAATCGACTTCGAACTTGACAACAAGACTGCATGGGGAATGTACGGGGTGCTGTGCCTCTTCTGCCTCTGCATTGCGGTGCTCAACATGTCGACGTCGATAATACTCTTCATAACAGGGATTGCAATACTCTTCGTGGGCGGCACAAGGCTGAAGGAGGTCTTGAAGATGGTCTCCATTGTGGCAGCCGCGCTCGTCATAGTTGTCGTGATAGTGGCGAACATGAGCGAGGAGAGGAGGGCGGACATTGGCCGAATAGCGACATTCATAAACCGCTGGGAGTATTTCATAACCAATGACAACACAGACGGGTACGGCGACCAGATGATACTTGCCCGCACTGCCATCGCGCGTTCCGGACTGCATCCAGCCGGCCCGGGGAACGGCGTAATAAAGAACAGGCTTCCCGAGAAGGAGACCGACTACGCCTTCGCTTCCATGTTCGAGGAGACCGGCATAGTGGTAGGGGTTCTGATAATATTTTCTTATCTGATAATCTTTTTCAGAGCGTGGAACATAGCGAAGAACGCAGGAGGTTTCTTCGGCAGGCTGCTTGCATTCGGCATAGGTTTTTGGTTCACGGCCCAGGCTTTCGTCCATATCGGCGTAAACTGCGAACTTCTGCCGGCTACAGGGCAGACTTTGCCGTTCATAAGCAGCGGCGGCTCCTCGCTCTTCGTGTCGGGCTGTGCGATGGGGATACTCCTCAACGTGGCGAAAATCTCAAAGCAAGAGGAGCAAGACAAGAAGACCATCAACGTAATGAAGGCGCAATAACGAACCTCCCCCGACATCATGATACAGATCAACAGGCTTTCGGTAAATTTCACGGGCGACTTCCTTTTCCGCGACGTCTCTTTCTCTGTCGGCGACCGCGACCGCGTTGGGCTTGTCGGCCACAACGGGGCGGGGAAATCCACGCTGCTCAAGATAATAAACCGTGACCTCGAGCCAACATCCGGCTCGATGGTGATAACGTCGGGACACAGGATAGGATACCTGCCGCAGGAACTTGCCGGAACATCAAAGCTCACGGTGTGGGACGAAGCCATATCCGCGTTCAAGGAACTGAAGTCGATAGAAAGCGACCTGGGCAGGCTGACCGCAGAGCTGGCCGAAAGAGACGACTACCAATCGGCAGAATACGCTAAGCTTGCGCAAAGGATTTCCGACCTCAACGATATACACCTCAACCTCGGTGGCAGCACTATGGAGGCCGACACTGAGAAAGTTCTCCTGGGCATGGGTTTCCTTCGCGAAGAGTTCGGGAAGAACATGTCCGAATTCAGCAACGGTTGGCAGATGCGCGTCTGCCTCGCCAAAATACTTCTGCAAAAACCCGAGATAATACTTCTCGACGAGCCCACCAACCACCTCGACATCGAGTCGATACAGTGGCTTGAAGACTATCTTGTAGGCTACGACGGCTGCGTGATATTGGTGTCGCACGACAGGGCTTTCCTCGACAGGGTCACCACAAGGACCATAGAGATAACGCTTGGAAACATACAGGACTACAAGTGCAGCTATTCAAAATATGTGGAGCAGCGCCTCGAGCGTATCGAAAGCCAGCAGTCGGCTTTCGCTAACCAGCAGAAGGAGATTGCCCGCATAGAACGGTTCATAGAGCGTTTCAGGTACAAGGCCACCAAGTCGGCCCAGGTGCAGAGCCGCATCAAGATGCTCGAGAAGATGGACCGCGTTGAGGTTGACGGCTACGACAATTCCGCCATATCGTTCAAGTTCCCGCCGGCTCCGCATTCGGGACTGGTAGTGGTGGAGACAAAAAAACTTTCCTTGGGCTATGACACGAAGCCCCATGTGCTGAAGGATGTGGACTTTCGGCTTGAGAGAGGCGAAAGGGTTGCATTCGTGGGTCGCAACGGCGAGGGCAAGTCAACAATGGTGAAGGCCATTGTCGGCGCATTGGCACCCGAAGACGGCTCGTTGTCCCTCGGTTACAACGTTGTGCCCGGATATTACGCACAGAACCAGGCTCAGCTCCTGAACCCTGAAAAAACCGTCTTCGAGACCATCGACGATGTGGCCGTGGGCGACATGCGCCCCAAAATCCGCACCATGCTCGGCAGTTTCCTCTTCGACACCGAGGACACAGAGAAGAAGGTTAAGGTGCTGTCGGGCGGCGAAAAGGCACGACTCGCTATTGCCAAGCTTCTGCTTTCACCGTTTAACCTTCTTATCCTCGACGAGCCCACCAACCACCTCGACATGCCGTCGAAGGATGTCCTCAAAAACGCCCTCTTGCAATACGAGGGCAGCCTTATCCTTGTCTCCCACGACCGCGACTTCCTCCAGGGACTGACCTCAAAGGTGTATGAGTTCCGCAACCATGGTGTGAATGCGTTTTCGGGCGATGTTTACGACTTTCTTAACCAGAGGAGAATAGAGTCGCTCAACGTGTTGTCAAGCAGGAATGTGTCAGATAAAGTTCAGAACGCCCCGAAGAGTTCCAACAAGGCGCTTTGGGAAGAGAAGAAGTTGCGCGAGTCGGACGACAGGAAGCGGAAGAACCGCCTCAAGAAGATAGAGGAGACAATATCGCTGCTTCAGAAAGAGCTTGCCGACATAGAGGCGCGCCTCGCCGACCCTGAAAGCAATGCCGAAGAAATTGCTTCGGGCGAGTTGTATCAGAGATACCAGTCGGTGAAAGACAGAATAGAGGAGAACGAGATGGAGTGGCTCGAATTGAGCGAAGACTGACAACGGTTACAGAGTCTCCCGCCTTACAATTTTCGACAGGATGTAAGTCCTCAACCTCCCGGGCACGGCCTTGGAGAGGAAGAATCCGAGCGGGTTCACCGATATTGTGCGCCTGCCTTTCATCATGCCCTTGACGAACTTGCGGGCGATTTCGTCTGTGGGCTTTAGCGTCGCCCGTCCGAGTGCGCCCTGTTTCTCGATACGCCCCCTTATTTCCGGGTTGGTGGCCATGGCGCCAGGCACGGCCACGCTCACCGACACGCCGCTGCCTCTCAGTTCCTCGCGCAGGCCGTAGGAGAAGGCGTTCACAAAAGCCTTGCTTGCAGGATACACAGTCTTGTAGGCTGTGGGCGTGAGGGCGGCCATGCTGCTGATGTTCAGTATGCGGGAGGGCGTGTTGCGGAGCAGGTTCGGAAGAAGCTCGCGGGTCAGCAGCGCGGTGCAGAACACGTTGAGCCGTAGGATTTTGGCGATATGCTCCACGGGAGTGCGCTGAAACTCGCCGCTGCCCCCGAGACCGACGTTGTTGACTAATATGCAGACTTCGTATTCATTGGCCATCTTCCTCGCAAAGGCCATGGTCGCCTCCTCCGACGACAAATCGACGACGAATGATTTCGACTCTAAGCCATATTTTTCGGATATTTCTTCGCTTACAGAATGAATCTTGCCGGTAGAGCTGACCAGGAGAGTGGGGTAGCCGAGTCGCGCGAGTTCCAGCGCAATCTCCCTGCCGAGGCCGCCGCTCGCGCCGGTAACCAATGCGTGTCCTTTCTTCGTCATTCTACCTGATGTCTTTCTTATAGCATCTTCTCCTTGAAATAATCTCGGCGTCGTACTTCTGCCATATCCTTGCCGCTATGTTGTCTTCGAGCTGCTGGGATGTGAACGCGTACTCGTAGCCTTTTTTCAGGAATTGCTCGTGAAGATATTTGTGGTAGATGGCATGAACGCCTGTGTGTGCGTACTCGGGGATAACCCCTGTGAGCAACAGATCCACATTCTTGTTGTGCTTCAAAGCCTTGAAAATGTGAAAAATACCGAATGGCAGCAACTTTCCGTCCGCCTTTTTGAATGCCTCGTTCAAAGAAGGCAGGCTCATGGCAATGCCCACAAGTCTGCCGTTCCGGTCTTCAAGAAACGACATCAACTCAGGTATCCCGACACTCATGTTCTGATCGATGAGCCATTCCATCTCCTTGTCTGTCAGAGGTATGAAGTTGAAGATGTCCTTGTAGCTGCTGTTCACCACCTCGAAAAACTCGTAGGCGGCCTTTTTCAGCTGCCTCTTGTTCTCAAACTTGCGAAGTCGCAGGTTGTATTTCTCCTGCAAAATGTCGGCCATGCGTGTCATACGCTCCTGCACGGGCGTCACCTTCACCTTGTACTGTATGTAGTCGGCCTCTTTCTCGAAGTTGAGGCGTTCCATGAATTGCGGGTAGTATTCGTGGTTGAAGTCGGCGCCGATGGAGGCGATGTGGTCGAAGCCCTCAACGAGCATTGCCTGCTTCTCCATGTTGGAGTAGCGCGACGGGCCGCAGATCTCATCCATGCCGAGCGACTTCCCCCAATCCTCCACAGTCTCGAGGAGCTTCTCCGCCACCGCTATGTCCTCGATGAAGTCAAACCATGAGAAGCGTACCCTTCGCTGAAGTTTCAGTTCATTGCACCTGCGATTGACAATGCCGGCAATCCTGCCCACAGTCTTGCCATCCTTTCGTGCTAACCACATCTTCAAATCGCAGAATTCGAGTGCAGGGTGCCTTGTGAGAAGGCTTGTCTCGCCGTTGTCAAGAGGCGGCACCCAATACGGATTCCCTTTATACAGGCTTTTTGGGAACCTGATGAACTCATCGAGCAACTTTTTATTGTCAACTTCTATTATGTCAATCATTTAATATGTGTTGTGGTATGATTTCAATAATCATGCCGCGAATATACATTTTTTATTACGAAATTATTTTTTTAAAAATTATCAACATCTATATGTTTAAATGGATTTTTATTTCTAATTTTGCAGGTCAGTATCTTCTGAGGCTGTCTTCAGAGGCGACACGAATTTGTTAACAAACTTAAAATCCACATATTATGAAGAAAAATCTACGATTTTTGATATTCCTTATGATGCTATTGGGCATGTTAGGCATGAACGGTTTTGCGCAGGACAGCGAAACCGTGACGTACGGCGGTACGTCAACCAACACATTCTCTCATCTTCTGCCCGGCTGGTATGGTAACCACAGGGCAGTGGTGCAGTACAATCCCGAAGACTTGGGACTCGATGCAGGAAGTTCAATCACTGCTGTGGCGTTCAGGATGTCTTCCATAAATTCCGGCACCACGGCGACAATGAAGATCTGGCTTGCTGAAATTGACGGCAACATCAGCGGTTCCTCCGTTTGGAGCAATCTGGTGTCGAATGCAACTCTCGTGTATGACGGCGCCTGCAACGTGCCTTCCACCGGTTGGGTAACATTTGAGTTGGATGAAGGATTTGACTACAATGGAGGCAACCTCATACTCATGACCGATGGTTACGGCTGCTCGACCAGTGGTGGTTGCTCCAAGACAGTTTATTACAACGCCACTGACGACAACACCGCATGGCAGTTTTGCCATGATGGATCAGCGCATTTTTCCGGCTGCGACAACTTGGCTCTGTCTGCCATTAATGGCGCAATGAGCGGATCAAAATCAACGCAACATTACAAACCTGACATAAGGATAACATATCAAGAAGGTTCGGTGAGCTGTCATGCTGTAAGCAACCTCAGCGTTTCCGACATCACCACAAATTCGGCAACAGTAACATGGACGGCTTCAGAAGAGGCTGTTGACTATATTCTTACTTACAAGCCATCAAACTCCTCATGGGAAAGTGACGCTGTGGTTACAGTGAACAACATAACTGGTACAACGTACGAACTGAGCAACCTTGCAGCCAACACCAACTACAGCGTGCGCGTTGTTTCGAACTGCGGCTCTGAGTTAAGCTCTGCCAGAAACAGGACATTCAAAACCGACTGCGGTATCTTGACATTGCTTCCACTTGTTGAAAATTTCGACACTTACGGCACATCGGGTTACGTGGCACCCGACTGCTGGACACGCAGCAACACCTACAGCACGACATACCAATATCCGTACATTACAACAACGAACTACTCCTCTCCCGGCTCACTCTACTTCTACGCCGGAAGCACAACATACAACATCATCGCGCTCCCGGAGTTCGACTCCAGTATTGACATAAGCGACCTCACTGTTTCATTCAGGGTTTACGCCAGCTCGCCTAACTATTGCGTTTTGCAGGTAGGCGTGATGACCGACCCCGAAGACGAGACTACGTTCACCTCCGTGGCCACAGTGCCAGTAGGCGCGGCCTCCACCTGGAACCTCAAGGACATAAGCCTCGCCTCATATACCGGGACCGGAAAGCACATAGCATTCCGCTACAACACCACTTCGTCCACATATTCCCTGTATATCGACAATCTGAGTGTCGACTACTCTCCGTCGTGTGCGCGCCCGACCAACCTGTCGGTAGTGTCTGCCACAAACAACGATGTTACCTTGAAATGGAACAACGACACGAACATCACATCGTGGCGCGTAGAATACGGTGAAAAGAACTTCACTTTGGGCGAAGGCGACTCACAGACGGCCGACGACACACTGTACACCGTCACAGGTTTGGAGCCGAACAAGCAGTACGACTTCTATGTATATGCGATATGCAGCGACGAGACCGAAAGCTACGTTTCGAACAAAGCAACGGTAAAAACCAAGTGCGATCCTGTAATGGAACTCCCATACGTGGAGAACTTCGACTCCTGCGGCACTGGAACTTCAGCATTTCCAGATTGCTGGTTGTCGAGAAAGTCTAGCAGCAGTGCGTATGTTTACCCTAATTCGTCTTACAATGTAACGACTCCCGCTTCGCTCTACTTCAGTACAAGTCCTTCTTACGGCCCTGTGTATGCCATCATGCCTGCATTTTCGGGCGAATATCCGATAAGCACCCTTGCAATGCAGTTTAAATACCGTCCTGAAAGTACAACGAACTGCAGGATGATTGTGGGTGTGATGACAAATCCCGACAGTGTGAACACATTTGTGCCGGTTGACACCTTGGAGGCTACAAGCGCAAGTTGGCAGAACATGGAAGTAAACTTCGCCAACTACGAAGGCGACGGCCAGTACATAGCCTTCAGATACAACCGAGAGGGCGGAACTTCAACCAGCACAGGCACTTATTATGCATGCATCGACAATCTCTATGTAACACTTGCACCGCAGTGCGGCAAGCCCGACAGCGTGGCGATTGCCGACTACCGCAGCGACTATGTAACCCTCAAGTGGGCCGAGGATGAGGAAGTGTCGTCATGGAGAATAGAATACGGTCCCAAGGGCTTCGCGCTTGGCGAAGGCGAGGAAGAACTCGTGTCCGAGAATCCTAGTACAATATCGGGTCTTGAGCCTTCTACGGAATACGACTTCTACGTGTATTCTGTCTGCGCCGACGGCTCTTACAGCTTCGTTTCAGAGAAAGTCCAGTGCACTACACTTTGCGAGCCTTTCTCAGAACTGCCTCTCGTAGAAACCTTCGACTCGTTGGGCGCTGCATCATACCCTTCATGCTGGAGGAAGATAAACGTCAACAACAGCACATATCCGTCTAAAACAACTACAAACTACTCGTCCCCTTCATCATTGCAGTTCAACAGTTCAAACAGCACCTACAGCGTTGCTGTGCTTCCAGAATTGGAAGAATCAGTGAACATAGGCGACCTCATGCTCTCCTTCCAATACAGAATTGGCGGTTTTTCCACAAGCATGGAGGTTGGCGTGATGGAATCTCCCGTTGACCTTTCAACATTTGTTCCTGTGGCAACGGTTGAGAACAACGCCACGGGAGTATGGGATCTCAAGGACATCACCTTCGAGGAATACGACGGCGACGGCCGTTTCATAGCTTTGCGCCAGAGAGGCGCCGACTATTCTTATATCGACAACGTGGTCCTCGACTACACTCCGAGCTGCTCGCCGGTGAAGAACCTGGCAGTGGGCAACGTTTCCGGAACAGGTGCTTTCATCACTTGGGAAAATGGTTCACAAGGCACGCCAAGCAGCTACGACATTGAATACGCAGTTGAAGGCAGCGACGAATGGCAGAATGCCTCCACAGAGGAAACACACTATTTCTTCGACGGTCTTGAGCCGGAAACCGACTATGTGGTGCGCGTTTATGCCAACTGCGGCGATGTGTCAGAACCGGCTACTGTGGAGTTCTCGACAACCTTGGACAACTGCGATGCCTCCTTTAAGAACGGTTCGTCAACATCAACGACCATACCTGTTGAAAATTACTACAGATATTCATACACACAGCAGATTTTCCGTTCAAGCGAAATGAACGGCTCCGGAGATATTACAGGCATCTCTTTCCAGTACAACTATTCCTCTTCGATGACCAAGAAGAACAATGTGAAAATGTATTTGGGACATACCGACAAGTCAACGTTTTCATCAACAAGCGACTGGGTGCCTTTCTCCGACCTTACGTTAGTTTATTCCGGCTCTTTGAACTGCTCGAAAGGCTGGAACAACTTCACATTTGACACTCCGTTTGAATACAACGGCACTGACAATCTTGTGCTTGTTGTTTCTGACAGTTCCAACGGCTATGATGGCAATTCATATTCTTTCAATGTGTACTATCTTTCAGATTATCGTACATTGTACAACCGTTCCGACGATGGCTTCATAAATCCAAGTTCTCCTTCTACCGGCACCCGGAGTTACTATCGCAACAATGTAATCTTCAACGTTGAGTGCACCTGCCCTCCGACAACCGTTACGGTTACCGAGGTAACATCCAACTCCGCCGAGCTTGTATGGCCGGCGCAAGAGGTTTCAGAGTGGATTGTTTCTTACAGTTCCGGCCCCGACAGCGAGTGGATTGAGGAGGTTGTTACAACGCCCAACTTCTCGCTCGAAGGCTTGGAGCCGGCGTCAACATACGTTGTGCGCGTTGCGCCGATCTGCGCCGAGGGCGACACGGCTACTTACACTATTGTGTCTGTAACAACCGAGTGCGTGGACATGGAGATACCTTACGAGGACAACTTCGACACCTACGCTTCATCAAGTCTGCCGAAATGCTGGACACGCAGCGGAACGCATAACACCACAAATCCGTATGCAACCACTTTCTCAAGTGCGCCATCCACACCTAACGCATTATACTTCTACGCTTCGGCCACACAGCACAGCACCGCTGCGTTGCCGCGCCTCAGCGACAATCACTCGATGAGCGAGCTGAGGACAAAGTTCAACTACTACGCTTCTAACATAACAGCTTCGTACCTCATCGTTGGTGTTATGGAAGACCCTGAAGTTCGCAGTTCTTTCGTGCCAGTTGACACAATCATTCCGGCAGTCGCTTCAGAATGGAGCGAATATGATGTTTCGTTAGAAAACTACGAAGGCGAAGGCAGATATATAGCATTCAGATACTACGGAGCAAATAATGCTTATCTGGACAATCTCATCGTTGAGGTTCTTCCGGTATGCGACTATGTGAAGTACGTGAACGTGTCGAATGTAACCGGCACCAGCGCATTGGTTACCTGGGATCACTCCAATGTAGAGTCAGTAAGCAACTTCACTGTTGAATATTCTGTGGCTGAGGCTGACAGCTGGACATCGCAAACTGTTCCTGGCAGCCAATTGTTCTGCCTGTTGTCAGGTTTGGAGCAACAGACCGAGTATGATGTGCGCATAACGGCCAACTGCAGCAACGGCGAGACCTCCGAGTCGCGCGGCGACTCGTTCAAGACGTCGTGTGCCGCCGGCGGCGAGATCGGAATCGGCGACGCTTCGTCAACAACTTATTACATTCCTGTAAACAACTTCTATAATTACACATATTCGCAGCAGATTTACCTTGCATCCGAGCTGAACGGTGAAACCGACATCACAGGTATAGCATTCAACTACAAGCACACATCCGCTGTGACGAAGAAAAGCAACGTGAAACTCTATATCGCCCACACTAACAAGACCCAGTTCGCCGACAATGCAGACTTTGTGCCTTTCAGCGACCTTACGCTTGTCTATAGCGGCGACCTGAACGTCTCAACCGGCTGGAACAACTTCGAGTTTGACGAGCCGTTCCATTACAACGGTACTGATAACATCGTGATAGCCGCTGTTGACAGCTCGGCAGCATACGATGGTAATTCCTTCGTCTATTACTCGCACCAGGTAAGCGAAAACCGCGCACTGAATTACTATTATGACTCTCAGTTCCCTGATCCAACTTCACTCTCTTCATTCTCAGGCAACAAGTCTCTCTCAAAGAATCTCAATGATGTAAAATTCTTGGGAGAATGTGAGGCTGCCACATGTATCAGGCCGAACGCCATTGTGGCGAATGTGGAGTCTTACTCGGCAGACATCGTTTGGGTGCCTGGCATGAGCGAGACTTCATGGGAGATAGAATACAAGGCCGCTAACGAGGAGGAATGGACTTCTGCAGGTACAGTGAATGAAACCACATTACATCTCGATAACCTAAATGCCAACACAAACTACAATGTTCGTTTACGTTCAGTATGCTCTGGCGGCGAATACAGTGCTTGGACAGCCGTTACATTCACAACTGAATGCGGCGACATGTCTGTTCCGATGACCGACAATTTCGACAGCTACGAGACCACATCCGGCACTATCCCGACCTGCTGGACACGCGTAAGCAGCTACAGCAACACCACGCCTGCTATATCCACAAGTTATAGTGTGTCAACAAACAAGAGCCTCTTGTTCTCGGCAAACAACACCACGTTCTCCGGCGCAGCCCTTATGCCGTTGGTCGACGACGTTGACGCTGCTTCCATTCGCGCTGTCTTCTCTTTGAGAATGAGCAGCATAACCGGAGCAAACAAGTTATACGTAGGCGTTATGGACGATCCTGCCGACACGGCTTCCTTCGTCACCGTTGCAGAAGTTGTGAATTCCGTGACCGACACTTGGGAAGACAAAATCATAGAACTTTCCGACTATGAAGGCGAAGGCAAGTACATTGCATTCAGATACAGGGGCGGCGGCTCAGCATATATGGACGACTTGACAATAGAACTGATACCGGACTGCGACAAGGTTTACGACCTGGCCGTAGAAAACGTTGACGGCTCGAGCGCCTACATTTCATGGACTGACACTCACAACGAAGGCGCGTCTTACATTGTGGAATATGCGGAAAACGGCTCCAACGACTACACATCTTTCACAACTGAAAGCACATATTACATGTTGGGCGGACTCGAGCAGACGACAGAGTACAAGGTGCGCGTGAAGGCTGCATGCGCGGATTCTGAGAGCTCATGGCAAACCGCAGTTTTCACCACCAAGTGCAACGCGGGCGGCGATGTTGAGTTGGCCGGCGGCACAACAAGTCTCGGAGGCCACCCTGTCCACAATTGGTATAAATACTCCTTCTCACAGCAAATTTACCTTGCATCTGAATTGAACGGCGATGCTGAAATTTCCGGAATTTCCCTCAGGTACAGATATTCATATTCTACAACACAAAAGAATAATGTAAAACTCTATCTCGGACATACTGATAAGACCTCGTTTGCCAATGAGAACGACTGCGTGTCATTCGATGACCTGACCCTCGTTTATAGCGGCAACCTGAATGCAACACAAGGTTGGAACAACTATATGTTTGATGTACCGTTTAGCTACAATGGAACCGACAATTTGGTTCTTGTCGCTCTTGACAGTTCAGGCGCATATAGCGAAAGTGATTATTATAATTTCTACGTTCACGCCGTGACAGAAAACAGGGCTGTGGTATATTACCACGACACTTATCAGATTGACCCTGCCAATCTTACTTCATACGCAGGAAATAAATATAAGAGAAACTCTGTCAATGACATCAAGTTCTTCGCTTCATGCTCTGAAAACGACATCTGCATCAAGCCCAATGCTGTTGTAACTGACATCACCGACAACAGTGCAAGGTTGGTATGGGCTCCGGTTACAGGCGCTCAGAACTACGAGGTTGAGTACAAATGGGCTTACGACACATCGTGGAGCAGTGCCGGAACGACGGACAACACCTATTACGAACTCACCTCCCTCAACGCCAGCAAGCCTTACCAAGCCCGTGTACGCACGATATGCAGCACAACCGGCGAGAGTGCTTGGACCACTGTTGACTTCAGGACCGACTGCGGCGAATTGGTTCCGCCAATCGTGGAGAACTTCGACTCATACGGCATCTACAACTCAACCGCCGGCATCTATCCGATACCGAGCTGCTGGACAAGGATGGGCGCTGCCAACAGGCCTTACATCGCTGGAACATACGTTTCAGCACCAGGCGCGCTCTATTTCAATTCAACCTCCGGCAGCAACACTTCCACAATCGTTCTCGGACCGTTCAGCGAGGAGCATCCTCTCAGCTCACTGTTTGTTACAATGAAGTTCAGGACATCGAACCTTTCAATGAACAATGCGTGCATGTTGATAGGCGCCGTTTCCGATCCGGAAAGTGCAACCACATTCGTAACGATAGACACAATAAAGGCAACTGCAACTGCTGTATGGCAGGATATAGAGGTTGCATTGTCTAACTATGAGGGCGAGGCGCAGTATCTTGCATTCCGCTTCACTGGCTCGTCAGACAACACTGCATATATCGACGACCTGAACATCGTGGAGGCTCCGTCATGTCTGTATCCTAACAACCTTGTTGCAAGCGCTCCTACAGAGTCTTCAATAACACTGTCGTGGAATGAGCGCGGCACAGCCGAGAACTGGAACATACAATACGGTCCGGCAGGATTCGCACTCGGTTCAGACTCTGCCATAATTGTCGAGGCTGATGCCAACGCGTTCGTGGTTGAGAACCTTGATCCCAACACCACATACGACTTTTATGTACAGTCGGTATGCGGCAGCGGCGATGAAAGCGAATGGTCGCACGTGAAGGCTACAATAAAGACGCAGTGTCTCCCGATCGACGAGCTGCCTTACACCGAAAACTTCAACAACTATGGAACAGGAACGACTGCATTCCCTGATTGTTGGACTCGCAACAGCACATACTCGTCGACATCTCCTTACTGCACAAGCTCATATTCCGTGTCATCGCCCAACTCTTTGTATCTCTACTCAGGTTCATCCAACTATGTGATGGCAATCACCAACAGGATTCCGTCGAACTACACGATGAACGAACTTGTTGTGAACTTCCAGTACAAGTCTTACTCCACGAGCCTCAGTGCGGCAAGGCTCATTGTTGGCGTGATAAGCGACCCGTCTGACGCCGCAACGTTTGAACCAATCGACACCATCGAGGTTTCGACAACAAGCTGGACAGGTGTGGAAGTTCTCTTCAACAACTACGAAGGCGATGCCGAATTCATTGCGTTCAAGTATAATAGCAATTCCAACAGTTCATATCTTGACGATGTTGTGATTGACGTTGCTCCGACCTGTCTGCGTCCGTCATCCCTTGTTGCCACTGGCTCTACAAGCACAACAGCCACCCTTGCTTGGGACGAAAACGGCACTGCCGAGAGCTGGAACATACAGTACGGTCCGGCAGGATTCACACTCGGCTCAGGCACAGTAGTAGAGGCCGACGCCAATCCGTTCGTGGTTGAGAACCTCGACCCAGCAACCGTTTACGACTTCTACGTGCAGGCAGTGTGCGACGGCGGCGACACAAGTGCGTGGGCATTCGGCAAGGCCACCATTGCCACACAGTGTGCGATGATAACCACCGTTCCTCAGACATGGGGCTTTGAGTCTCCCAACATCGGCGGCACGTCTTCTTATCCGCTGCCTGCATGTTGGAACAGGGTTGGCAGCAGCAACTATCCGTATTCATACAGCACTTCCTCGTATTCTCACCAAGGCAGCTACGCTCTCTATTTCTCAGGTTCAAACTACACCGCCATTCTGCCGCAGGTTGATGTTGCCACATTGCCGATCAACACGCTTCAAGTTTCATTCTATGCGCGTACCTACAGTAGCAACAATGTTCCTTTTGCGGTAGGTGTGATAACAGATCCTACCTCCAGCAGTACTTTCCAAACAATAGACACCGTTTATGTGGGCTCATCTTACCAATTGTACGATGTAGATTTAACCAACTACACAGGCAGCGCTGCCTATGTGGCCCTGAAGTCTTTGACTACCACCTCGATCTATGTTGACGATGTAACTTTGGAACTTGCACCAGACTGCCCGAAGCCAGCCAATGTCATTGTATCTACGATAGAAACTAACAGTGCCACAATTTCCTGGACTGGTTCAAACGATGCAGGATACAGTGTCAAGTACAGACAGTATGGCGTTGAAACATGGAATGAAGCTACAACTACTACAGAAAGCATCACTCTGACAGGACTTTCAGCAAGTACGATTTACGAAGTTGAAGTAACACCAATTTGTGACGGCACTGTCGGTACAGCAACTGTTACATTCTCAACAGCTTGTGATGTGGTGACAACGTTCCCATATAACGAGTCTTTCGAGAATGGATTGGGTTGCTGGACTGCAGAAATTGTCAATGCTGCAACATGGGCTCCCAGCACATCGTATGCTTCTGACGGATCTTATTCTTTGCGCTTTCCTTACACAGAAGGCGCTATAGGAACTCTCACATCTCCGATTTTCGACCTTACTGGATTGACGAGTCCTACTTTAAAGTACGATTTGCTATTGAGAGTTTATCAAAGCTATTATGATAAAGTTGGTGTGTATTATCGCACATCTCAGTCTTCCGATTGGAATCTTATCGCGGAACATGTTGACAACGGTGCCACATCAACATTCAATACTTTCACAATCACATTGCCTGAAGCAACAAACTCTACCCAGGTGATGTTCAAAGGCTATGGATTGGATGCACTTTCAATTTATTTGGACAACATCGTAGTATTCGACTCTATAGGTGGCACGCCTGTTGTTGTCAATCCTACGGTTGTTACTAACAACGCACAGGCTGTTACCCACCAGTCGGCAACTCTCTACGGCGAGATTACCAACGCGGGCAACCAGGCCATCACGGCGCGCGGCTTCGAGTGGAGACTTGCAAGTGCCACAACCGCCACAACCGTTAACGCTACCGGCACGACCACGTTCAGCGCAAACCTCACCGGTCTCACCGCCGGCACCGAGTACACCTTCCGTGCATACGTTACCACCGCCACCGGCAACTTCTACGGCGACTGGAATAACTTCACCACTTCCACGGAGGTTGTTGAGCCGTGCAACGCGCCTACGAACATTACTGTCACCGACTTCGGCAAGAACAGCATCACAATCACTTGGGATGCAAACGGAGCCACGAAGTGGGCAGCGCAGTACCGCAAGCAGGGTTCAACCGCCTGG
>CADBQG010000080.1 GCA_902796805.1 uncultured Bacteroidota bacterium | reverse complement strand
GTCAATATCCTTTACGCCAACCGCATTCCCGCTGTCGTCAATGCCAATATAAACCACACCGCCCTCATGGTAGTTGAGGAACGCCACCGCCTCACGCTCAATGTCCAAATCTCGTGTGAGTTCGCGCTTGAATTCTATGCGGTCTGGTTTCTGTAAGCATTCTTTTCCGTTACATTTCCAATCCGCAAAAGTAATCTTTTTCCCGACACCACCCTCAAAAAAGGTTTTTGCGAAATCCACTCCGGGTTTGAAAAACTGAAATCACCTCCCCGCCAGCCAGCAGCCCGCCGCCATGACGAGCGTGGCGACAATGAACACCCAGCCGATGGATTCGCCGAGGACGAGCACCGAGAGGAATGCCCCGATAAATGGCGCCAAGGCGTAGTAGGTGCTGGTCTTGGCTGCCCCGATGTCCCGTTGCGCAAGTGTGTAGAAGAAGATGCTCAAGCCGTAGGCCACATAGCCGAGCAACAGGAGAATAGCCAAATGCTTCCACGTAGGGAACGTTTCGCCCAACGACAAGGCGATGCACAAGGCACCCAAGCCCGAACCGAAGCCCTTCACCGTGACAATCTGCATCGGGTTCTTGTCGGCGATGCGGCGCGTGCAGTTGTTCTCCAAGCCCCAACAGAAGGTGGCGCCGAGTACCAAAAGCGAGCCTTTCGAGAACCGTAACGCTTCCGAGGCCGACATCCCTTCCAACGAGAGCAGGATGCTGGCCGCCGTCACCAAGGCGATGGCTGCCCAGAGCCGCCCGCTGACTTTCTCACGGAAAAACATCAGGGCGATGAGAGCCGTGGCCACAATCTCGAAGTTGTTGAGCAGCGCGGTGTTGGCCGCCGAGTTGATCCGCAAGCCGTACATCATCAGGATGGGCGCGACAATGTCGAGGGCGACCATCGCCGCAGCATAAGGCACATCGGAACGGGTCAGCCGCTCTTCCTTGACGGTCTTGCTGACCCTCCGTCGCAAGAGCATCATCACGCCCATGCCGAGGCCCGCGCCGAGATAGAGGAAAGCCGCCACCATCGTGGGCGGCACGTTCTGCAACAGCAGCTTCGAGACGGGCGTGCTGATGGCATACAGTGCCGCCGCAAGGATGGCGAAAAAGATGGATGATGATTTTGTAGTGTTCATCGTTGATTTTTAAGAAATTAATAATAGACATGACGCCGATATTGCCTTGGCAACATCAGCGAATTTGGCCAAACCAGGAGTCAGGTCATCTTAAAATTCAACAAAAAGGAGGCACACGGAAGCCGGAACGGCTTTCGACAAAAGCAAGGTAAACACTTGTGAAATAAGGTCTTACCCGGAACGGATGCCGTAGATACTGCAAGGCATCGACGGCGGATGCGGCTTCAATGATGACAGCCTCCCAGGCAGGAAGCAGATGCTGCAAAAGATGGGAGGAGTTCAGCGGAGCCGTGATTTCCGTGTGAGTGTCTGGAACGACCGCCTCTTCCAAGGCCTCGGTCAGGAAGCAGCTTTCAGGGCCGTTGTGATGGTGCCCGTCGCTGTCGTGCGCATGGTGATGATGACTTTCCCCGTTGTGTGCGCGATGATGCCCTGTCTCTTCCTCCCCAAAATGCACGATCGCCACCGCCACTTTGTCGTGGTGATGGTGGGGAATAGCAAAATGGGCTAATAGTATTACATTGGCTATCAGCAACATCACTATGGAGAACGTTCTTTTCATCTTCGTCATTTCCAAACGAAAAAAATATGAAATTTTCAGGAATCTGGTAAAGGTCGTGAAGAATGAGGGTGGAAGTGTGATTCAGAAAGACAAAGTCAATTGTTCGGATTGTTGCGTGGTTTTCAACGAATATTTGTTGGTCTTTCCGGTTTTGCTAATCTGAATCCCGTCTATCTTTGCAAGAATTTTAGATACTTTTTGAGGAGTGTATTCAGTAAGATGCAATATTTCGATGATTTGTTTTGAAGAATATTCACCTTTGCTTAGTAAATCAACGATTTGCTTTTCAGCGGAGTCGGCCTTGTACGAAACCGTTGGCTCGGCCACTACTTGACAGGACAGCTCAGGCAACACGTGTTCTGTCGTTGTATGTATGGGATTGCCCTCCATGTCAACGGCGTTGGCTCCCATTTCTATCAACGTCATATTGGCGCATTTTTCGTTTCTCTCCGGCATACGCACAAAAACTGTCCTGCCTTTTTTCAGGCCGTCAGTTACCCCGCTCCAAGTGCCGCCCTTGTCGTCGGACTGGGCAGCGTATATTTCAGAGGCGAGACCATAAATGATGGAATTACGTGCCATTGCCAAATCAACAGCCCATGGCGATTTAGGATGGAAAGTGCTCAACACCAAAACATTTCCCTCTATTATCTGTTTATAGTATTTTTTCATTCCACTGGCAAATGTCGTGATGCCCTGAGGCAAGACGATGATGCTTTGTCCTTTGTGTTTCATTGCGGAGTCAAGTGCCTGTTTGTCAACACCTCTTGCGAAACCACTCACTACCACCTTATACTCCGAAGAAGCTTTTTTGGCCACATTGTCCGTAAATTGCAAAGATCTATCTTTTCCATCTCAAAAGCCCACCTGCACGATGGCAGGTGGGCGACTCCTCTATTCTTTTGTGAACAGGTAAACCGCGACGGTTGGCAGAATGACCAGCAGCCATAACGTGACCTCTACCAAGGCGTATGACCCGAAAAGGTCCACCAGCGTCTGGAATTTCAGGATGCCGTCTATAAGAATGACCCAAAAGGCCAGCCAGCAGAGGAAAAAGATGGCCGCAAACTTGATTTTACGTTTTTTCAGTTTCATTAAGCATGTCGGATTTGATCACTTGATGGATTTTCCCATCTCGAAAGCCTCCTGCAGCTTGGCGTTGCCGGCAATCTCGTTCGGGCCGCCCACGCCGCCGCAGAAGATGTGGCTCTTGAGGGTGCATTTCTCGTAGCAGTCGATCCAGCCGGTGAGGCCGCCCTCGGCACGACGGTATACAAACTCGCCGTCCTCGGCGGCGGTGGTCAGCAGATAGACATCGCGGAACTTGTAATCCTTGGGATACATGGCGTTCATGCGGTCGATGAGGGTCTTCATCTGGCCGCTCATCTCGTAGTAGTAAATCGGGGTGGCCCAGCAAACCACGTCGGCGTTGAGGACGCTCTCCATGATGGCCGGCACGTCGTCCTTGAATACGCACGCGCCAGTCTTCTGGCACGACAGGCAGCCGACGCAGAACTTGATTTCCTTGCCTCTCAGCGAGACAAACTCCACTTGATGCCCGG
>CADBQG010000079.1 GCA_902796805.1 uncultured Bacteroidota bacterium | reverse complement strand
TTTCAACCTGCTGGAGTTTGAACCGTTGCTGGAATACCACAAATTACATCAGTATGTGGAGGATGCCTATCAAAACGGTAAACACAATTACGTGCTGATTGACGAAATTCAGATGTGTGAGTCTTTTGAAAAAGCCATCAACAGCGTCTATTGGTCAGTGGTATATTTGTAAAGAAACTAAGGAATGATATATTTGAGTTGCGTGTGAGTCATAGCACAAACACCTATTGAATCTTTTTCATATATGATGAGGAAAATCTGATAATCCTGTTCAACGGTTTTCAGAAAAAGTCACAGAAAACGCCACAAAAGGAAATTGAAAAAGCCATAGCAATAAAACGGGAATACTATGATACAATTAAAGGAAACAAGTAAAGACATGTACGATGTAAGCGAATGGATGGACCGTCAGTTTGGAGAGGTTGGCTCGCCCGAACGCGAAAAATTTCGTATGGAGGCGGAGTCCTATTGCGTGGGACAAATCATACGTGAGGCACGAAAAAAGGAAAATGTAACCCAGGCGGAACTCGCAGAACGAGTGGGGAGCACAAAATCATATATCTCTCGAATTGAGCACGGAACGGTGGAGCCTGGTGCCGGGCTGTTTTTGCGCATCCTTGACGCACTCGGCCTCCGGTTTGACATTTTAAAGTCCGGTGTGTGATTTTCTCTTATACGGCAAGTTTTCACAATGCAATACCGTCGATTCTCATGTACATAAAGTAAAAAAATGGCAACGATAACCTTAACAACCAACAATCAGACAAAATTAAACCTGCTCATGGCGTTGGCCAAAGAGTTGAGGGTGAAATGTGTTCCGGTTAAAGAAGATCGGAAAAGCGAAATCGAACTTGCCGACGAAGACATCCACAACGGCAGAGTCTATAAGGCGGAAAGTGTAGATGATATGTTCAATCAAATATTAGGGGAAGGAAAATAGACCACACAATGAGCGACAACGACCACGCCTGCCAAGTTTTCCATTTCGACCTCTTCGGCACCCGAAAGGAGAAGTACGACTTCCTCGACAGCCACAGCCTCGACGACGTGCAATGGACCGGACTGCACCCACAGGCGCCGCAATTATTCTTCGTCCCCAAAGACTTCTCCCTGCAGGAGGAGTATGAAAAAGGGTTTAAGGTGGACGAGCTGATGAAGGTGAATACAAATGACGTTAAAACACACAACGATAAGGCGTTGGTGTCGTTCGATGAATTTTCCACATCTACCAACAGATATTTTTGTTACAGGCCTTTTGATAACCGTTGGATTGATTATGATTTGTCAAAAGTCATCAGACATAGGTATTCTGTGATGAAAAATATGCTTCTGTCCAACATATCTCTTATCTTTTGCCGACAAATCATACTACCCTCATACCAACACGTTTTTGTAAGTAGTTATTTGTCTGACATTAATTCTGTATCACTTCAAACGAAAGAATCTTCCTACGTTTTCCACCTTTACCTATACCCTGACGACAATCAGCCGGTCATTGATGGCAATGAGCGTGTTCCCAACCTCAACAAGGAGATATGGGATAAGAATGAAGCACCTTGCTGTTCTGGCGCAGGAAACATCCGTCAGCCCGTCGAGAGTTTTTTTTGTTTAGGCAGACATACTGAAGATTTTGTATCTTTGCAGGTTGTTTATACAGAAAAAACAGACAGACATGAATATCGACATTTTGCTCGGAATGCAATGGGGCGACGAAGGAAAAGGGAAAGTGGTGGACGTTCTCACACCGGCGTATGACGTTGTGGCGCGCTTCCAGGGCGGCCCGAACGCGGGACACTCGTTAGAGTTCAATGGAAAGAGGCACGTGCTTCACATCATCCCGTCCGGAATTTTCCACGAAGACAAGGCGAACATCATAGGAAACGGCGTTGTTATTGACCCTGCCGTCTTCGAAGACGAGATCCTTGAATTAGAGAAAATGGGCCTCGCTCCCGCCAACAACCTGTTCATATCGCGCCGGGCACACCTGATCCTGCCCACACACAAGCTCCTCGACGCAGCTCAGGAGAGCAGAAAAGGGGAAGGCAAGATAGGCTCCACCCTCAAGGGCATTGGACCCGCTTACACCGACAAGACCGCCCGCGCAGGACTCCGTGTCTGCGACCTGGAGACCCCGGATTTCGAGGAGCGACTGAACGAAAGGATGGAAGAACACAAGGCTGTTCTCGACAGCTACGGTTTCGAATATGGAGACGTTCTTCCGAACATGGTCGAGAAGTGGCTGAAATCGCTCGGCAATTTACGGAAATTCAAGTTCATCGACGCAGAATACGAATTGTCGAACTACCTCAAGGAAGGGAAGACAGTGCTGGCCGAGGGGGCGCAAGGCACCCTTCTCGACCTCGAGTTCGGCGCATACCCGTTTGTCACCTCCTCAAACACCGTGGCAGCAGGGGCATTTTCCGGCCTGGGACTGGCTCCGTGCCTCACCGGCAGGGTCTTCGGCATCGTGAAGGCCTACTGCACCCGCGTGGGTAGCGGCCCGTTCCCCACTGAACTGTTCGACGAGACCGGCGATTACCTCAGGAAAACCGGCAACGAGTACGGCGCAACCACCGGCAGGCCGAGACGCTGCGGCTGGCTCGACCTCGTGGCCCTGAAATACGCCGTCATGATCAACGGCGTCACCGACATAGCTCTCACCAAAGCAGACGTGCTCTCAGGAATGCCTGAAATAAAAGTCTGCACTGCCTACAAGGTAAACGGCACCATGACCGACAGGATCCCTGCCGACAACAAAGCCGTCGTCGAGCCTGTGTACACCTCGCTGAGAGGCTGGCAAGAGGATATCTCCAAGTGCAGGGAATACGACGAACTGCCTCAAACCTTCAAGGACTACATACGCTTTGTTGAGACGGAAACCGGCGCACGCGTCTCAATAGTCTCCGTCAGCCCCGACAGAAACGCCACCATCTTCAGGAAAGACTGATGCAGCTGACGAAACTCCCGAAATCGAGGCTGCTCTGGATGGCCGCCGCAATAGCCGCCATACATCTTACGGCACAGTCCGCGCCCGGCAACGACAGCCTGCTCCTCCTGCTGAAAAACGCCACGAAAGAGAACTTCCTTGAATTGTCGAAAAAACCCACGCCGGCCTACTTCCTGTCATATCGCATCGAAAATTCAGAGAACTGCGTCATAGAGTCAGAGTTCGGGAGAATTTCTGATGAAAACAGCGACAAAAAGTCGGTGCTGATCGTGGAAATCCGCGTCGGAGACCCCGCGTTCGACAATCTCCACGCACTCGGACAACAGTTTAAAAAGCAGTACAAATCGGCATTCCCGCCGGAGTATAACAAGGCACTGATGTCGAAGATGCTGAAAGAGGCTGCCGAAATGGCCTTTGAGGACGCCTCCCGCGAACTCGCAATACTGAAAGCCCGCAGCGCACTCATGGTTGACGATGACATCCCATCGCTTTTGTTTGTTTCGGCTGACCCGAACGAGTACTTTGACCACCCGACGACCTCGCATTTCGACCTCGATTTCTGGAAAGAACAGGCCAGGTTCTACACTTTCGACTTGTCGCAGTTTCTCCACAAAGCCTCCGCCAAACTTTCTCATTCGCTTAAACGCACCTACTTTGCAAGCAGCGAGAATGTATTCATCGCTGAAAACCGCGAGTACACATACCTCGACCTCTATGTTGAAGGGTTTGCCGTCGACAACACGCCACATCATATTTCTCACAGGTACTATTCCGACAATCCAATGCTTTTGCCCGACAAACATGCAGTCAACCAGAAGATGAAACAGATGGAAGACCTTCTGTTTCAAATTCTTGACGCCCAAGACATTTCAAAATCCGACTGCCCGGTACTTCTTTCGCCAAAAGTGGCGAGTGTTGTCATGCACAACATCATCGGCCATGCTTCGGCGAACCCCGAAGAAATCAAACTTCTCCAAAGGGTTTCAGAACTGAATTTGTTGTCGGTGAAATCGGACCCTTCCGTGAAACATTTAGGCAACAGCACATTAAGCGGCAGTTATATCTACGATGACGAAGGAATGTTAGGCGAACCCGTTCAAATAGTTGCAAAAGGGCTTCCCGTCAACATGCTGAACGGCAGGACACAGAACAGCGTGTCGCGCCACTCCAACGGACATTTCAGGCAGGAAGCTGCAATTTCGAACTTGATTCTCCAAGGCTACAACCCGATGTCTCACGAGGAGATTGTCGCGAGGGCCAGGACTTTGCTGCGGGAAAGCGGAGACGAATATGCCATATTCGTGGCCGACGCCGACGCCGCCTGCGACAGAGGCGAAAAACTCATCATACACCCCACCGTGTGCTACAAAATCTTCAAGGACGGCAGACCTGACATGCCCGTGAGGAATGTCGCAGTGGAATGCGAAAAGGCCACATTCCTTGAGAACATAGTGTGTGTGGGCGATTTGTCCGGTTCGGAGGCTATTTGCTGCCATGTGTCTGAAGAGCGAGTTCCCACACACAGCTGCTCCCCGGCCATACTTGTCTCAAAACTCACCTGCACATCCCGGCCCGTGAACGCCGCCGCCAAGAGGCACAGCTCCGCGCCGCCTTCATTCGACACTGAAGAGGACAACCTGCCGGAAATGCTCTTCAAAGCAGCAGAGAAAACACACAAGGACAACCTCGAGGAACTGTACGGCCGGACAGGGAACGCCCCTTATTACTCCGAATTTCTCTTCACCGACGCCACAACCTATAATGTCACGGCCTCTGAAGGCAACGTGTTCGAAGCCGGAGAAAGAACGGTCAAGAGTGTCGCCCCCAGGCTCCTGATCGGGGACAACAAATTCAACAACGAAAACATTCATCCCGCCGGCATCACGGCAAGAAATATCTACAAGTTGCCTAACGAACTTGACAACCAAAACCTGAACAGGGCATTGTCGCAGATTTCGAGAGATGAATTCGAGAAGACCCTTTTTCAGTGGAACCTGAAGAACATGTTCTCCGACAAGTTGTCAAAAAAAAGGCTTCCCGACAGGAACACCGCACAGAGGGCCGGCGAGCGGGTTGATGTGAAATGGGATCTTCCCGACCTCGACGCGGTGAAGAACAGGATGGCGGAACTATCGGCCAGTTTCTGCAATGTCGCCTGCATATCTTCTTCAAATGCAGGCTTGTCGGCCTGCGTGGGCAACGCCATCTTATGGAACAGCGAAAAAGTGTCGTACATAAAACCAGTGTCGTTAGTGAAGCTTAAGTTAGAGGCAGAGATCATTGACATTCAAGGTAACAGAATCTTCAATAAGAAAGACATAGTCCTCGAAGACCTGAATTCGCTCTTTTCAGACAGGGTTTCCGGCGACGAACACGAAACAGCTGCAGACATTGTCGCCGGCTTCATCGCGGAATGCGGCAACCTTGCCCAAGGCTATCCCATAGAAGAGGATTATTACGGGCCGGTGCTGCTCTCGGGCGACGCCGTGGGGAAGTTTTTGGCGATGTCGCTTCTTCAAGGCACCGACTGCATAATCTCAAGGCGAAATCCAGACTTCGCCGATGCAAGCTTCAATGAACGGTTCGCCCGCAACAATCTTGAAGACAAGAAAGACATGATAGTGACCGACAGGAACTTGTCGGTTTTCGCAAACGCCGACGAAGACAGGATGTACACTACAGATGCCGATGGCGTGAAAATCGAAAAGATTGAAATCATCAGAGACGGCGAGCTTATAAGCCTTGCGAACGACTGCACCCCAACAAAAAGCGAGGCTCGCTCCAACGGAGGCAGGTGCATTGCAGTCTCTGCCGACGGCTTTGTGTCGTGCAAAGGAGTTGAATCGGTTGAGGTTAAATATAAAAAAAGCACTTCTGAGTCAAGCGTTTACAGACAATTGTTAAAAGAATCCGCAAAGAAAGGATACAAATATGCGTACTGCATTGAAAGGTTTTCGGATGACGGGGAGATTATGGTGATGTACAAGATTGATGTCAGAAACGGGAAGAAAACCGCAGTGAACGGCGGCAGGCTGCCAATGCTCGGCTTCCACAGCCTGCGAAATGTTGCGACCGTCACCGGAAAGTCGTGTGTTTCAACGGTATGCGTCTCCACTCCCCTGCCAGTCGACAACGTCGGGGCGACTGTGGCCGTAAAGGTGAAATCACCCGGAACGATGCTGTTGCACACGCTTCCGATAACAAGATGAATATTTGTTGGATTGTTAAAAAAAAAGTGTATTTTTGCCGGCTAAAAATTTAAGGTCAAGCAAATTACAGCAAACACAGAATAGAAACTAAAAAGAAAGGATTTGAGCATCACACAGAACAACAGACAGAGCAGGAATTTTGGTCCGAAAGGCAAAAAGGAGGCTCAGCACAGAATCAATGAAAACATAACCGCCCAGGTGGTGCGGGTTGTTGGCGACGGACTTGAGCCACAGATAGTCTCCTTGCGCGAGGCTTTGGCAATAGCCGATGAAAAGGGTGTTGATTTAGTGGAGATCTCGCCGCAGGCAAATCCGCCGGTGTGCAAGGTCATGGACTATCAGAAATACCTTTACGAACAGAAGAAAAAGCTCAAGGAGATCAAAGCCAACAGCGCCAAGACGGAGGTGAAGGAAATCAGGCTCAGCCCGCAGATCAGCGACCACGACCTCGAGTTCAAGTGCAACCATGCCATACGTTTCCTCCAGGACGGCTACAAAGTGAAGATAATGATGACCTTCCGCGGCAGAAGCATAATATACAAGGACAACGGAGAGCTTGAGCTTCTGAAATTCGCCGAAAGGCTTCAGGACTACGGAAAAGTTGACCAGATGCCGGTGATGACCGGGCGCAACATGACGATAATGATGGTCCCCAAATCGAAGAAGTAAACTTGTCTTAAACACATATACACTAACAAAAAAATCGAAACAAATGCCGAAAATCAAAACAAAGTCCGCTGCCAAGAAAAGATTCACTCTTACCGGCACCGGGAAAATCAAGAGACATCACGCTTACCACAGCCACATTCTCACAAAAAAGACCAAGAAGAGAAAACGCAACCTGGCCTACAGCGCGATAGTCGAACCCAACATGGAGCGCACAGTAAAGCAAATGCTTGGACAGTGCTAAATTATTAACAATCAAAAAAGGTTCACGTTCAGTACAGAAGAGCCGAAAGGCCACTGCCGTGAACAGAAAGGAAAAAAATTATGTCAAGATCAGTAAATCACGTTGCTTCAAGAGCAAGAAGAAAGAAAATATTAAAACGCACCCGCGGTTATTTTGGCAAACGCAAGAATGTCTGGACCGTGGCGGTGAACTCGTGGGAGAAAGGCCAGCAATACGCCTACCGCGACAGAAAGGCGAAAAAGAGAAATTTCAGGAGCTTGTGGATCACCCGCATCAACGCCGGTGCCCGCGAGTTCGGAATGTCCTACTCTGTCTTGATGGGCAATTTGGCAAAGAAGAACGTTGCGCTCAACCGCAAAGCTCTCGCCGACCTCGCGATGAACAATCCGGAGGCATTCAAGGCCATCGTCGACCTGGTGAAATAGGTCACGGGCCGGAATTTTCAGAGAAAATAAGTGTTTTGCGACAAGTTCAGGGCAGCGCGTTTCGCGCTGCTTTTTTTATTATCTTTGCGCGTTTTTAATTAAAGCACAATGTTCACCGGAATAATAGAGAAAACAGGCAGGATTATAAAGATAGAAAAGGACAGGACAAACTACGATTTCACCTTGGAGGCCGACTTCGCCGACGAGCTCTCCATCGACCAGAGCATGGCGCACGACGGCTGCTGCCTCACCGTTGTCAGGGTCGACAAGGAGAAAAAGCAGTATGTTGTCACCGCTATGGAAGAGACGATGCTCAAGACAAACCTCGGCACCTGGAAGGTTGGCGACGAGGTTAACCTGGAGCGCAGCATGCGCATGGACGGTCGGTTCGACGGCCACATCGTGCAGGGCCACGTTGACCAGACCGCAGTATGCGAAAAGGTTGTTGACGAGAACGGCAGCTGGAGGTTCTACTTCACCTACGACACCACGAAAAACAACTTCACGGTGCCCAAGGGCTCCATATCGGTCAACGGCGTCAGCCTCACGGTGGTGGACTCCGAAAAAGGCAGGTTTTCCGTCGCCATAATCCCCTACACATACAAAGTCACAAACTTCCACAACTTCAAGCCGGGCTCGGTGGTGAACATCGAGTTCGACGTTTTCGGCAAGTATGTGCAGAGACTTCTGGAAGAATATTTCAACAACAAGCAATAAAAACACCGTTTACACGTTATAAACTCTCTAACTATCAAAACCGAACTCGTTGAAATTGAACAAAAACATATTATTCCTTGCAGTTGTCGCGGCCATAGTCGTGCTGTCAGGCTGCTCGACACAGAAAAACACGTTCCCCAACCGCGCTTATCATAACGTAACCTGCAGATACAACGTATATTGGAACGGCAACCAAGCGATGAAAGACGCCGAGAAGGAACTCAAGAAGCTCTCGAAGGACAACTTCACCGCCACGCTGCCGGTCTACAACTACCCCGACAAGGCCGACCTCGGCCCGGCGCTGTCGCATCTCGACCGCACCATAGAGAAGTCTTCGAAGGCCATCCACAAGCACTCGATGATGATAAAGGGCAAGGAGTACGTCAGGACCATCGACGACGCATATTTCCTCATGGCGAAGTCGTATTTCTACAAGCAGGACTACCAGCAGGCGAACAAAGTGCTGAACTATATAGCGCACACCTACCCGAAGTCGAACATCTTCGACGAGGCACAGGTGCTTCTCGCGCGCACCCAGGTAAGGCAGGGCTACTATTCCGGCGCCGACGAGCTGCTTGAAACCATCCGCTTCAAGAACTCCGGCAAGAAAAAGAAAAAATTCGGTGTTATATTCAACGCGGCCAAGGCCGAATACCATCTCACCGCCCCCGACGGCGACCGGCAGGAGGCCATAGACTACATACAGGGCGCCCTCGACTCGCGCCCCGACAAGGACTTCAGGACACGCCTTCAACTCATCCTCGGCGAACTCTACGAGGAACTCGGACAACAATCAGAGGCGCAAAAACAGTTCAGGAAGGTCATCCAGAACTCGTCGGACTATGAGATGACGTTCTGCGCCCAGATGCACCTCGCCACAAACTACGACGGAACCGAATCGAACAGGAAAGCAATAGTGAAGCTCCTCGAAAAGATGCTCGATGACAAGAAGAACGAGAACTACCACGACCAGATATACTACGCGCTTTCGGAAATCGCCAGAATAGACGAAGACGAGGACCTGAGGATTGAATACCTCGCCAAGTCAGTGTCTTCCTCGACCGAAAACAACTATCAGAAGACTTTCTCCGGCGTCACCCTCGCCGACCTCTACTTCGAGCAGAACGAGTACAGGAACGCGCAGCGCTACTACGACACCGCCATGATGTCAATCCCCAAGAACTACCCGAACTACGAGGAAATTCAGAAGAAATCCAATGTACTCAAAGACCTTGTCGACAAGTTGGACGAGATTGATCTCCAAGACAGTTTGCTGAGGATTGCCAACCTCTCCGAAGGCCAGCGGAAAGCGTGGGTCAGGAAGATGATTGCCGACTACACCGAGGCCGAGCGCAAGGCCGCAGCCGAAGAGGCCGAACGCATGCTCGCAATGCAGAACGCCGCCTCCTACACCAACATCAACACCACGTCGTCAAACGGCAAATGGTACTTCTACAACCAGTCGCTCGTAACCTCCGGGCAGCAGGACTTCTACAGAAGGTTCGGAAGCAGGAAACTCGAGGACAACTGGTTCATAAGCAACAAGGCGCAGATTTCGTTCGACGACATGGCGCTGCTCAACGACCCGTCGTTGGCAAACGACACCCTCGACTACGACGAGGACGGCAACCCCATACCCAAGCGCGAAACCGACCCCAAGAAGGAGGCCTACTACCTGCAGGACCTTCCCCTCACGCAGGGCGCGAAGGACACCGCCAACAACATCATAGCGAAAGACCTGTATGAGACAGGCTTCATGTACCAGGACCTGCTGTCCGACACCAAGCGCGCCTGCAATTCGTTCGAAACACTGCTGAAACGCTACCCTAACTGTGAATATTCCGTCCCGGCAATGTACATGCTGTACACGCTATACACAAAGACAAACGACCCCAAGGCCGCGGAGTACAAGAACATCCTGCTGACTAAATATGCCGACTCTGACTATGCGAAACTGATACAGGATCCGCTTTACTATCAGGAACTTGCCGCCAAAGAGAAGGTTCTTGAGGCACGCTACGCGGAAGTGTACGAAGACTTCGAGAACAAACGCTGGAGAAACGTTGTGGCCGCCGCCGACGAGGCCATTCCCCAATGCCCCGACATGACCCTCAAGTCGCAGTTCAGCTATCTAAGGGCCGTGGCTTCAGGACAGGTCTTCAACGAGGACTCTCTTATCGTGAACCTCACAAAGGTGGTCTCAGACTTCGGCAAATACCCCGTCGCTGAACTGGCAAAAGCCTATCTTTCAAATTTTTCACAGGAAAAAATCAAAAAAAGTTTAGGATTGCTTGACAACGATACTGCAAAAAATGTAATTTCGCAAGTCGTTGGACAGGAAGAACCCTCGGTTAAGACCTCTTTCGTCTTCAACCCCACTGAACAGCACTACATAGTACTACTTGTAAAGACCGCATATCTCCCTGTCCAGACGGTGAAGCTCGGGCTTACCAACTTCAACAAGGAGTTCTTCAGTCTGAAAAAATTGATAGTGAGCAGCTTCTTCATCGACAACGACCGTCAGATGATAACAATCTCCAAGTTCAGTGACAGCGGCGACGCGATGGACTACTACAACATACTGGTGAAGAACGACAATTACAAGGGCGACATAGCCAACGGCAACATCGAAGTTTATGCCATGGGTGCCACTAACTACACCACTTTTTACAACAAGAGGGATGAGCGCGAGCACTACCGGCGGTTTTTTAAGGAAAATTACTTGAAATAGGAAATCACTATAGAACAAAAGCTTATGAAAGAGACAGATACTCGAGAGTATGTAGGCGGTGCGGTGAATGTCATTGCCCAGGGCACGCAACTGCAGGGCAACATGGTTACCGCAACCGACTGCAGGATTGACGGAATGCTTCGCGGCAACATCGAGTCGAAGGCCAAAATCATCGTGGGCCGCACCGGCGTGGTGGACGGCAACATAAAGTGCGCGAACGTAGAGGTGGAAGGCACCGTCAGGGCCGAGTCGCTGGTGGTAACCGAACTCATCGCCCTCAAGTCGACGGCCAACATAACGGGAAACATCGAGACGGCCAAGATCTCAATAGAGCCAGGCGCGGAGTTCTCGGGCAACTGCAAGATGCGCAACTCGCGGCAGCCGGGACAGCAGGCACCCCAACCCGAGAAGAAATAGCTGATGCAGGACCGTCAGTCCAGCCGCAAGAAGCCTCCCATCCACCAATACGCCGTTTATTCAAACCTGGCGTTCGAGATGGGAGCCGTTATAGTTTTGGGCGTTTTCGGGGGGATAAAGCTCGACAAATGGCTTGGCGTCAGCCCGTTGTTCACCATAGTGTGTTCCCTCGCAGCGATAGGACTTTCGCTGTATTTGGTAGTACGCTCTGTTTCAAAGCAAAAATAGCAAAATGGACAGGAAAATCCCCATAAAGAAATTCTCGTTCCGGATAATGGTGTTCTCCGTGATTGTGGCAGGGGCGGCGGCACTGTTCCAATGGCTGCTCCCGCAGTACGCCTCACCCGCACTGCCGTTCATAGTCCTCTTCTTCTTCCTGATAACGCTCTTCACAATCTACGTGGTCCTCAGAAACGACAACCCGTCGAACCAAAGGCAGTTCCTCTCCGGCTACATGCTGTCACGAATCGTCAAACTCATGTCATGCCTTCTGTTCCTCACACTCTACATCTTCCTCAACAAGAAAGACTCAATCAGATTCGCGATAGGCTTCCTCGTAATTTATTTCCTTTATGCTGTTTTTGAGGTATTCCTGCTCAAGAAAGAAAACGACGATATGACAAAAAAACACCGTCAAAACACTGATAACAATGATTTTAGCATAATAGACAAACAATAGAATTATGAACACTTCAAGGCTAATAAAAGACAATCTGTGGTATATAGGCGCATCCGACAGGCGGCTGGCTCTATTTGAGAACATGATGCCCGTTCCGAACGGCACTTCATACAACTCCTATCTTCTCACCGACGAGAAAACGGCGTTACTCGACACTGTTGACCAGGCCGTGAGCGCCCAGTTTCTCGAGAACCTGACTTCTGTGCTTGGCCAAAGGAAACTCGACTACATTGTAATACATCACGTCGAGCCCGACCATTTGGCATCGCTCACAGAGGTTCTTGTAAGATACCCTGAAGCCACTATTGTATGCAGCCTCCATGCCTCAAGACTGATGAAACAGTTCATCGACATTCCTGAAGACATCAAGTTTCAGGTTGTGAAAGAGGGCGACACTCTGAACACCGGCAAGCACACACTCAACTTCGTGGGAGCGCAGATGGTGCACTGGCCGGAAGTTATCGTGTCCTACGAATCCACCGAGAAAATCCTATTCTCCGCCGACGCTTTCGGTACTTTCGGCGCCCTTGGCGGCAACCTCTTCGCCGACGAGGTGGAGTTCGACTCGGAGTGGATGCCCGAAGCGCGCCGCTACTACACCAACATCGTAGGGAAATACGGCTTCCAGGTACAGAACCTGCTTAAAAAAGCCTCCGCTTTGGACATTGCGATGATCTGCCCGCTTCACGGACCGGTGTGGCGCAAGGACTTTGCCAAGTTCATCGAGAAATACGACCTTTGGAGCCGTTATGAGCCGGAGTGCAGGGAAATCCTGATCGTGTACGGCTCGATGTACGGCCACACGGAATCTGCGGCAGCAGTGCTGGCAGGACTCTTGGCCGACAAGGGTTGCAGGAACATAAAGATGTTCGACGTTTCGGCAACACATGTGTCATACATAGTTTCGGAATCGTTCAGGTGCAGCCACATAATACTGTTCGCACCCACTTACAACGGCGGACTCTACCCTCCGATGGAGAATTACCTTCTCGACATCAAGGCACACCTTCTTCAGAACAGGACTTTCACGCTGATAGAGAACGGGTCGTGGGCGCCTGTGTCAGGAAATGCAGTGAGAAACATACTCGCCGAGATGAAGAACATCACCATACTCGAGCCTGCAATCACGTTCAAGTCCTCGATGAAGGACACCCAAAGGAACGAACTTGAGGCACTTGCCGAAACCATTGTAAAGTCAATCTAACAGAAGCCATCAATCATGTATAAAATCGTCAAAAAGGAAAAACTTGGCCAAGACACTTTTCTTATGGAGGTTGAAGCCCCGAAGATAGCGCATTCGGTCATGCCAGGGCAGTTTCTTATAGTGAAAGCCGATGATGTGGCCGAGCGTATTCCTCTGACTGTCAGCGACACCAACCTTCCTGACGGAACTGTAACGCTTGTCATCAAGGCAATCGGCATCTCTACAAGAAGGATAGTGTCATTTTCAGTAGGCGATTTTTTTCATGATGTGGTGGGACCATTGGGCAATCCTTCAGCATTTGTTTTCCGACCGATTGAAGAGCTCCGCAGAACAAGATACTGCTTTATAGCCGGCGGTGTCGGCATAGCGCCCGTCTATCCACTGGTTAAATGGATGACCGCTCATAACGTTGAGTGCGACGTCATCATCGGGGCACGCACCAAATCCCTGCTCTTCTTTGTCGAACATTTCAAAAAAATAACGAAAAACCTCTATGTAGCCACCGACGACGGGTCGATGGGTTTCAAGGGCAACGTTACCCAAATGTTGTCGCATCTTGTTGAAGAAAGAGGAATTCATTATGACGAAATCACCGCCATAGGCCCCATGATCATGATGAAATTCGTCTCCTTGAAGGCGAAGGAACTGGGGATTCCATGCGTTGTGAGCCTTAACTCCCTCATGGTTGACGGTACCGGAATGTGCGGTGCCTGCCGTGTCCAGATTGCCGGCCAGACAAAGTTCACCTGCGTGGACGGTCCGGAATTTGACGGGGCCCAGATTGATTTTGACGAGTGTATGCATCGCCAGGCGATGTACGACCATATCGAGACCCGCAAAATCCTTGAGGATGAGGAGGCTGCCGAGAACCACGTGTGCCACATAGGCGGCATAACCGGCGAACCAATGCCGAAAGGAAAAAGGGTGCCAGTAAGAGAACAGTCGCCTGAAAAGAGAAGCCGTAACTTCAACGAGGTCTGCTACGGATACAACGAAGAGGAGGCCGTGGAGGAGGCTCGGAGGTGCCTGAACTGCAAGAACCCGCAGTGCGTGGCCGGTTGTCCTGTGAAAATCCGGATACCTGAGTTCATTTCCCTGATAAAGGACGGCAGGTTCGACGAGGCCGCCCAGTTCATCCGCGAGGACACCGCTCTGCCCTCTGTGTGCGGGCGCGTATGCCCGCAGGAAAGCCAATGCGAGGGAAAGTGCATCCTCGGCAGAAAGGGTGAGGCTGTGGCGATAGGCAAGCTGGAGCGCTTTGCCGGCGACTGGGCAATAGAGCGCAACCTCCCGACCCCGAAGCCTGAAACTGAAAAATGCCGGAGAGTGGCGGTGGTGGGGAGCGGACCGGCCGGGCTGACCTGCGCCAAGGAACTGCGCACCAAAGGCTATGACGTTACTGTATACGAGGCTCTCCACGAATTTGGAGGAGTGCTTGTGTATGGCATCCCGGAATTCCGCCTGCCCAAGGACAGGATTGTGAAGCCCGAGATTGAAACAATCAAAAGTCTCGGGGTGCGCTTCGAGAGCGACGTTGTGGTTGGTCGCACTCTTTCAGTCGACGATTTGATGGGCAAGTGGGGATATGAAGCCGTGTTTATTGCTTCCGGCGCCGGTTTCCCTAATTTTATGAACATAGAAGGTGAGAACTTATGCGGAGTGGTGTCGGCCAACGAGTTCCTCACGCGCAACAACCTGCTTTACTCATACAAAGACACTTTCGAGACGCCCAACTATGTGGGCAGGAAAGTCGCGGTTGTGGGCGGCGGCAATGTCGCAATGGACGCCGCGCGCACCGCCATTCGCCTTGGCGCCGATGTAACAATAGTCTATCGCCGCTCAGAGGAAGAACTACCGGCACGCCAAGAGGAAGTACACCACGCAAAAGAAGAAGGCGTAAGATTCAGGATGCTGACCAACCCTGTAGCGCTCAAAGGCGACGACAAAGGATGGGTGAGAGGCATGGTTTGCTCGGAGATGCGCCTGTCGGAGCCTGACGCAAGCGGCCGCCGCCGTCCCGTTGCAATTCCCGGCTCCGAGTTTGAAATCGAAACCGACATGGTCATAATGTCCATAGGCACCGCTCCGAACCCGCTGATACACAGTACGACCGCCGGTCTTGAGGCTGACTCGCACGGATGCATCGTGGCCGACGAAAACGGGGTAACCTCAAAGAAAGGTGTCTTTGCCGGCGGCGACGCGGTGTCGGGTGCGGCAACAGTGATCCTCGCCATGGGGGCGGGCAAGACGGCAGCCGCTGCCATCGACAAATATCTGACCGGAAATCAGTAAACTACCGCCGCCAACGTTACAACGCTGACCTTAACTCCAGGTATCTCCTCCAACTTGTGAATCGCAGCCTCGGCAGTAGCGCCTGTGGTCAGCACGTCGTCGCACAAAATCACGTGCAAGCCTGCTATTTTCTCGCCGTTTTTCACAGCGAACACCTCCTTTACATTCATCCACCGCGCGTAACGGCTCTTCTTAGTCTGGGTCTCAGTGTAGTCTTCTCGCACCAAAACCCCTGTCACGTATGGAATGTGCATGGCCTTCGACAGTCCACGCGCTATCCACTCGCTCTGGTTGTAGCCCCTTTTTCGCAGCTTTCTGCGGTGCAGCGGGACCGGCACTATGCAACCTGCCTGACTGAAACGCTCTTCAGCAGCCAGTTGCTTTCCGTAATATTCGCCTAACACCTCGCCAACCTCCTTTTGTCCTCCATATTTCAGCCCGTGAAGGATCTTCTGCACTTTGTTGTCCTTGCTGTAACTCATAAGCGCAGCCACTTCCTCCACTCTTGCACGCCCGTCGAACACAGACCTCAACGGGTTGTCGCGTTCTTTGTGGCAGCCCGTTTCAGGAAGATGCAGCATACATTCGATACAAATACTGGTTTCATTCTGTTGGAGGGCATCACCGCACGCAACGCACATCCTCGGATAGAAAAACGACAAAAGATTTTTCGCTAATTTCATATTTCTTTAATTTTGTTTTCATAATCATTAACGCAAAATCTCTTACAATATTGTATAAATATGGCAGAACAATGTTTTTTCAAGCAAGATGCGAAGAACTAAAAGCCGGTCCAGTATGTTTCCCAGAGCTTGTGTTCCATTTCGCGCCAGGTTTGCCGCGTGGCTCCGGCAAAGTCGGAGCTGTAGCGGTCAAGGAGTTTTTGGGCTTCCTCTCTTTTTCCAGACTTCAACAACAAGACAGCCTTTCTCTCCAATTCAGGAAGCTCGTCGAAAGCCTTGTCCTCGTATCTCATCACATTGTCCATCATCATCTTCTTGGCCCTTCCCCAGCGCACCTGCGCCAGTTTGTTGGCCTTGCGGTAGTGCCACAGCACCGCGTCGTCGTTGTACCGGTGATGGCCGCAGACATTGAACCCCGCCGGCATCCTGGTGTTCCCGGAGAAAAACGGTATTCTCGGACTCTGCCCCGGGTTTTCGATGGAGAGCCAGCAGAGTCCACCCACCTCATCGGGCAGCCAGTCGCGGCACTGCATGATGAAGGAATAGGAACACCACGACATGGCTATGCCCCGGTAAAAAGTCACTGTGTTAGGCTGCAGGAAGTTGTACATGGCGCGTTCGTTGCCGTCCATCCAAGGGTTGGCATTGGGGCAGATGACTGTGTCAGCGTACGGTTTGCCCTCTTTGTCCTTGCGGTTCACAACCATCTTGAGGTTGGCGATCTGGTCGAGCTCAGTACCCTCGTATGTCGCCCTGAAAAGTTCCATCACATCGCGAACGGCGACCTTTTTCTCGGGTTTTATGGAGAAAGGCAAAGCCTCGGCGTTGATGTCGAGGTTCAGCGAAGGCGCGAGGGCGTTGAAGATGTACCATTCGCGTTCCTTGTGGTTTTTGCCTTCGGCGTATGAGGCGTTGAACGCCTTCCACCAAAGGAACTCGCCCTTGCCGTCCCACAGTCCGTACTTTAAGGCCACCTTCTCGATATTGTCGGAGCAGAGGAAGTTGTCTTTGTCCTTTCTTTCGAGTTTGCCAATGCGCGGCACGTTGCAGCTCACGGCCACCTCATCGTCGGGAACGCGCCTGGCCACCCACAGTCCGCCTAAAACATCGCGTCCCTCCCCTATTATCTCCATCTGCCACACCTCGCTTTTGTCGGCAATTGTTATGCACTCGCCGCCGTCGGCATATCCATATTTCTCAATCATCTCGGCAATCACAGATATTGCTTCACGGGCGGTGGCGCAGCGCTGGAGCGCTATTCGCTGCAGTTCCTCAATCATGAACATCGCGTCGGGATTCCTCAGTGTGTCAGGGCCTGAAAACGTGCTCTCGCCCATCGCTAACTGCTTCTCGTTCATGCAGGGATAGGCCGTGTTCATGTACGCGAACGTGTGAGCCACTTCTGGTATCTCGCCGGCGAGTACAAGGTTCTCCATGCTCTTCGGGGTTTCAGTGTGCATGGTGCCCTTATAGACCTTGTGCATCGCGCCGGGCTTGTGGTCGGCGGCCGGCTCAATGGTTATCCAGGTGCGGTACTTGCTGTCGCATGTGTGGGATGTTATCACTGAACCGTCGGCCGAAGCCTTCTTGCCTACCATTATGGAGGTGCAGTTTTCGCCCACAAGGCACTCGTTCTGGGCGCGCAAAAAGATTGCAGTTGTCAGGACTAACAGAATAAGGAAAATTTTTTTCATCGCATTACTGTTTGTTGATTTCGCCGCGAATGTACATTTTTTCCATTTATATGACAACAGCACATCCTGTTAAAGAACGTTTGTTAATATATTTTTAAACCTTAAGAAAGATTTACAACAAGAAATTGTTATTTTTGCAACTATTAATATAGTCGACTCGAAAAAGATTTACATAATGAGACATATATTGTTTTTGGTTTTGCCGATACTTGCCTTCTTCTCAGGGCACTCGCAGTCTACAGTGGGAACTCTCGGTTCTTTCTCCGTCGGGGGCAGTTCCGGAGAAGGCGGAAATGCCACGCAGGTGGTTATAGGACAGACATTCTCTTACATAGACAAGGTAAACGGCCTGGAGGTGTCGGCTGGTTTACCGCAGGCACACCTTGAAATTTTGCGCATCAACGCTGCAGTTAATGAGGGTGATGGATACAATAGCAACGGATTTTCTTTTCCAACAACTACCGCTGTTGGCGAATATAAAGATACTTTGTATCTGGAAAACGGTTCTGAGCATAACTATGATTTGCTTAAACTCTTGAGATTGATTGTTTTAGGAAATTTCTCGTGC
>CADBQG010000078.1 GCA_902796805.1 uncultured Bacteroidota bacterium | reverse complement strand
TTTAGGGGGAGTCTGGTGGCTGCGTTGGTGTTGTCATGGATTCTAAACCCCCCTCAGTCCCCCTTAAAAGGGGGATGGTTTGCCAAGTCCCCCTCATGAGGGGGATTTAGGGGGTGTCTGGTGGCAGCGTGGGTTTGCCATGGTTTCTTAAACCCCCTCAGTCCCCCTTAAAAGGGGGATGGTTTGCCAAGTCCCCCTCTTGAGGGGGATTCAGGGGGTGTCTGGTGGCTGCGTGGGCTTGCCATGGTTTCTTAACCCCCCTCAGTCCCCCTTAAAAGGGGGATGGGTTTTACACCTCGGTTCGCCTTAGAGTGGGATGGTCTGAAAGTCCCCCTCTTGAGGGGGATTCAGGGGGTGTCTGATGGCAGCGTGGCATATTTTACGCATACCAACGATGATGAAAGCAGTTTTGTCTTTGCATACAAGGTTTGGAACGATTATGAACAATTTAACCTTAATGGAGGAAATAGTGTATATCAGGGTCTTTCGGTTCGCTGTATAAAAGAAGATTTCAATCCCATTGAATATGCAGTAAACACTGGTTCTGTTTGCGACGCGGCGAGTCCAACGGTGGCATATTGCGGCGTGAACAGTGTTGAAGGAGTTGGGGGTGCAACAGTTTCCGAACGCGGCCTTTGTTGGAGTACAAACCAGAATCCCACAACTGCCGACAACAAAAAAGCCGAAGGTTCGGGCGCGGGCAACTTCACCAGCACCATCAGCGGCTTGACACCCGGCACAACATATTATGTCAGGGCGTATGCCATTATTGACGGCGAAACTGTATATGGATATATGAACTCTGTTAAAATGCCCGTAGTTCCTGAAGGCGATGCCCAGCCCTGCGCATCTGCGGCCACTCTCACCGACTACGACGGCAATGTTTATAACACGGTGCAACTCAGACAGCAATGTTGGATGAAGGAGAATCTGAGAACCTCTCACTATGCCGATGGTACGGAAATTGAGTTAGAAACAGTTGAATCCGAATCAATACCTTATCGCTACAATAGCTGGGATAACAGTAGAGACGGCTATTTCTACAATCTTGCCGCCGTGATGAATGGCGCTGCAAGCAGCAATGCTGTTCCGAGCGGTGTTCAGGGCGTCTGTCCTGACGGCTGGCATGTGCCGAGCGGTGCCGAATGGGAGCAACTTGTTGAATATGTAAGCAGTGTTGAAGCTTACACGTGTGGTTGTAATGATTTGCAGATAGGCAAGGCCCTGGCCTCAACCCGCGCTTGGCAATCTTTGGGCATACCTAGATATTCTGATTGGGCTAATTACATGAATGCCCGTTGCCAGGCTCATTTTGAAATGAATACTAACAACACCACAGGATTCAATGTCCAGCCGACTTCACATACTTATTATCACGAATCCCAAGGCGGCATAGTCATTGCTTCATTTTATATTTATGCGCAAACCATCTTCCATAGCATGACTTTCAACAAGACTCCAGGCAATGAATATTATTATCAATTTAACATTAGTTACAGAGGACAAGTTGATGGCAACGCTTCAGGTTATGGTGTTCGTGATTATGCCGACGACAGCAATAAACTTAACGGTTTCTCCGTGCGCTGCCTCAAGGACAATTGATTTTCCGAACCCCCAAGGCAGGGTAGTAAAAGCCGGGCCTCTTCATTTTCTTAATATTATAAATGTTTGCGGTCGCGCCTCTTCCCGGGGTGCGGCCGCGTTTTTGTTCTTGAGGTCTGACTTGTCAAAACCTGAAAAATGTTATCTTTGCAAATGACAGGCAGAGTCTGTATGCAATTGAAAACTCAAAACCAACAACAATCTAAGATGTTACTACTGAAAACATTAGAGGAGACAGTCGAATACCAGGCGAGGGTGCAGGACGAGGAATTCCGCGAAATCATGAACGCCAACCTGCAAGACAGGGTGCGCAAGGGCTACACCATGACCAACCTGCACATAGAGGCGACTTTTGCCGACGGCACCCCGAGGTTCTGCAAGACTCTCCCGCCGCCGCTGAAATACGTGCGCGGCATCGCAGTGCGCTCGATGCAGAACAACCTCAAGTTCAGGGAAGGCGCGCAGGTTCGGCTCACCAACAGGGAAAACGGCGCCGACTTCACCATGGACGTCGAGGACGACGGCATAAACGGCTTCACCCTCAGGTCGAACGACTTCCAGATTTCCAAGAACTTCATGGGCTCCGTGAACTTTCCCCGCGACGGCTGGGAACTCAACGTCCTGAACCAGGAAATCACCAGGAAACTGATGATGGCCGCAATCGGAATACTGCACTCCGACCCGGCGAAAGCGGCGTTCTTCCAGAGCCTGTTCGATGGCAACTTTCAAAACGGCTATCCAGGCACAGAAGCCATGAATGTTCCATCGGGCGATAACAAGTCGCAAGCCGAGGCAATCCGCAAGGCGTTGTCGTGCAGATATTTCCATCTCATCCAGGGGCCGCCTGGCACCGGAAAGACCCACACTGTGGCGAAGATTGTTTCAATGTTGCTTGATGAAGGGAAGAACGTGTTCGTGACAGGTCCCACGCACACCTCAATAAACAACTGTCTCAATGCGGTGTCGGCAATTGTGCGCGACAAGTCGAAGGTTGTGAAGGTGGGCGAGAAGTACCAGGCCGACGAACTTTCGGGAAACTGCAACATAACTCTCGTGCGGCAGCTGAAGAGCTTCGACTACGAGAGTGACGACAGGCTGTCGAAGTCGGGCATTGTGGTGGGGGCAACGCCTTATTCGCTCTGCTACCCGGCGAGCAAGAAGCTCGAGGGCTGGCAGTTCGACTTCGCCATATTTGACGAGGCCGCCCAGTTGAGCGTGCCGCTCGCGCTCCCCGCGATGCTCGCCTCAAGGAAGGCCGTCTTCGTAGGCGACCACCAGCAACTCGACCCCATAATCCCCCCGAAGGGCGATAGTCGTAACTACTTCGGGTGCAGTGTCTTCCGCAAACTCACCGACCTCTATCCCGGCGACATCACGCTCCTCGACACATCATACAGGCTCAACCAAGATTTGATAAGGATTCCCAACGAACTGTTCTACAACAACAGGCTCTCCTCGCTGAGGGCTACCGAGAGGCCGTTCACCGCGTTCAACTGCGTGCGCTCGTCGCACACGCTCTCCGGCCCCACCAACGAGGTTCTCGTTCTGCACCACGAGTTCGACTCGCTCGGGCGCTCGCCATTCGAGGCCGGCATGACCGCCGACATCGTATATGACCTTATGAACAACAATGTGCCGTTGCACGAGATAGGCATAATAACCCCGTACCGGGCGCAGGTGAGGGAGGTCAAGCGGATGCTTGTTGAGAGGAACGGCATGGCAGAGGAGACCGTGGAGGGCATGTTCATCGACACTGTGGAGAGGATGCAGGGACAGGAGAAGGCGTACATCATATACAGTCTTTCCAACGCCAACCCGAGGGAGGCCGACGACAGGCTCGAGTTCTTCTACAGCCCCAACAGGCTCAACGTGGCCATAACCCGCGCCTACACCAAAACCATAGTGATAGCCAACGACAACATCTTCAGATGTTGCGAGGAAATCTTGCAGGAAGGCGCACCGGCCCGGCTGAAGGCCCATGCCGGCACTTTCCTGAAATTCAAGGAGCTCGCCACGAAGATTGAAATAACGCCGCCTGAAGAAGAGTGGTGACAAAAAAACAATTCCGTCGTTTTTGAAAATTATGTACATTTGCGCGTTTTTTCCAGACAATTAAAAACAAACACATCTTATATTATGAGCAAACTTATTTCAATAGAAGAGGCCGTGTCGCACATAAAAGACGGCATGACGATAATGTTCGGGGGCTTTCTCGGAGCAGGCACAGCGGTGAAGATGGTTGAGGCCATCGTCAACAAGGGTGTTAAGGACCTCACACTGATTGGCAACGACACAGCATACCCCAACAAGGCGATAGGCATGTTGATAGCCAACCACCAGGTGAAGAAGCTCTACGCCTCACACATCGGCACCAACGCCGACACCATCCAGCAGTTCAACGACAAGACCCTTGAGATCGAGTTCGTGCCTCAGGGCACCCTGGCCGAGCGCATCCGCTGCGGCGGCGCAGGTCTCGGCGGCGTGCTCACCCGCACCGGTCTCGGCACCGTGGTGGAGCAGGGCAAGCGCAAAATAGAGGTCGACGGAGTGGAGTACCTCCTCGAACTGCCGCTTCACGCCGACGTGGCCCTCATCGGGGCGAGCGTGTGCGACACCTCCGGCAACGCCATCTACAAGGGCACAACCCAGAACTTCAACCCCACAATGGCGACAGCCGCCGACATAGTGATCCTCGAGACCAAGGAACTCGTGGAGACCGGCACCATACCGATGGAGCAGATCCACACGCCCGGCATCTACGTCGACTATATCGTCAAATAGAATACAATATCAAGCATGCCCGGCTGACTGTGTCCTGCATTCAGCCGGTTTTTTTATGAAAAAAGGCCTATTTCTCTTTTTACTTGCCATAGTCTTGAGCCTGTCGCTGCACGCGCAAGACCGCTTCAACTGCGTTGACTTGAGCCTCAACAATGTTGCCGAGGTGAGGTGCGTGCCGTGCGACACCAACGGCTTCTGCATCGTGAGGACACAGCCGCTCGGCGATTCCCTCAAGCTGCATTTCGAGGTGTATGACACTCGGATGCAGCCCCTGCGCGACACTTCCCTGCGCATTGGCGGTCAGTACAGCATCAGTCTCTGCAACTTCGAGAACGGCGAGGTGGCAGTGCTTTTGAAGAGAGAAATCTTGAAAAAATCGTCATCCTACACCTCGATATTGTTCAATATTGCCGACAAACGCCTCATCGCAAGGAATATAGTGGACAGCCAGCCAGTGAAGGACATCGGCAACCTCCACCATTTTTCGGGCAACCTGATATTCTCCACCACAGATTTCGACGGCGGGGATATGGTGTGGTTTCTGCCGGCGGGCGTCGATGTCGCCAAGTCGTTCGACTTCAACAGCAAATATAAGATGAAGGTGCTTGACGCGGTTTCGGAAAGCGAGACCGGCACATTCGCCTTCTGCGTCGCCGCCGACGGGAAGACGTTCTTCTTCAAGACTGACCCGCACGGAAACACTAAATTCGCAAAAATCTCAGAAGAGAGTTCCACTTCTGCGTCGCTTCTTAAAGTCCATGACGTAAACTATATATTGGTTTTCAACGAGTTGAAAGACGACGCACTTGCCGTCAGGAGTGCTCTCATATCAGATGCAGGCGTGGAAAAACAATCAACGTTCAGTTTCGTAAGGGAGGCGACGGGGCGTGTGATAGAAGAGACCGGGGACCCAGTTTTCGGCAGGGCGCTCACCTCGTCGCCGCGCAACACGGCATTCTCACCCGTAAGCTGCTTCAAGGGCGACAACATGGTGGCCGCCGTCGTCGACATCTACGTTCCTGAATACCGGCAACACTACAACGGACATTTCTACGACACGAGGTTCTACGGCTTCCGCCACCAATACGCCGGCGTGCTGTTCTACGACACAAACGGGCGGCAGGTGAAGTACATGAAAGTGCCGTTCAACGACACGCAGATGATTCACTCCGGCGCATACGCCAAGACGAAGGCCGCTTTTTTGGAAGACGGCGGCATACTGCTCTATTTCATGGACAGCGACGGCCTGACGACCCAGCTCATGGACAGCAGCTTCACTGTCATCGACCCGGCGCGTTCCTCCGAGATACCCTTGCGGAGCAGAATGTACAAGAAGAGAAATGCCGAAGTGGATGTGTTTGAGTCTTGGTACGGCAAGAACTACTTTCTGCTTAGCGCGGTGCAGTTCTCCACCGAACGGAAGAACAACATGGTAGGATACATCGTTAACAAACTGAAATTCAAATGAAAATGGATAAAAAACCTTCATTGTTGATTTTGGCTGCCGGGATGGGCAGCAGATATGGCGGTCTGAAGCAGCTCGACCAGATGGGGCCGAATGGCGAGACCATCCTCGACTACTCGGTGAAATACGCTTCAGAGGCCGGCTTCGGCAAGGTTGTGCTTGTAATCAGAAGGCACATGGAGGACGACGTGCGGCGCGTGATATTCCCGAGATACACGAGCACCATCGAGATGGAGTGCGTGTTCCAGGAACTTGACATGCTGCCGCAAGGGTTTTCTGTGAATCCGGAAAGGGTGAAGCCCTACGGCACGGCGCACGCCATCCTCATGGCAAAGGACGCCATCGCCGAACCGTTCACCGTCATCAACGCCGACGACTTCTACGGTAAGGACTCCTTCAACGTGATGGCCGACTTCCTCACGAAAGAGACCGCCCGCAACGAAAGGACCTTCTCGATGGTAGGATACCGCCTGAAGGAGACACTCTCGGAATTCGGCACTGTGTCGCGAGGCGTGTGCTCCCTCGACAAAAACGGATCGCTCGTCGCCGTGAACGAGATGCGCAAGATATCCGCCAACAGCAGTGTGATTCAGAACGTTGAAGACGGCGTTGTTACCGACCTCACCGGCGATGAGTTCGTGTCGATGAACTTCTGGGGATTCTCTACCTTGATATTCAAATATTTGGACGAGCTTTTCATCGACTTCCTCAACAAGAACAGCAACAACATAACCGCCGAGTATCCTATCCCGGATGTTGTTACCTACGTTCTTCAAAACAAGTTGGCCGACGTGAAGGTGCTGCCCACCACTTCAGAGTGGTTCGGCGTAACGTATCCGGAGGACAGGCCCGCCGTCGTGGAGAAACTCAAACGGTTATAATCATGGGCGACAACAAGATTCTCTTCGACTTCCTCGCCGACCTGCGGGCAAACAACAACCGCGAGTGGTTCAAGGCTCACCGCGACCGCTACGATGCGGCCTGGCGGCGCTTCAACGAGTGCGTGGAGGAACTCATTGCCGGGATAGCGAAGTTCGATCCGGAGATAGCGCACCTCCAACCCTCCGACTGCACCTACCGGATCTACCGCGACATCCGTTTCTCTCCCGACAAGACCCCGTACAAGGGACATTTTGGCGCATACATTTCACGATACGGCAAGAAGTCGTACTGGGGCGGGTACTATGTGCAGGTTGAGCCCGGGCGTGTGATGCTGGCCTCCGGCGTGTGGTATCTTCCCCCTAAGGAGATGCAGCGCCTGAGAACCTCCATTCTCGATCAACTATCTGAATACGAAGCCATTGTGGAGAACCCCGCGTTCAAGAAATTAGTGGGCGGCATCGGGCAGGAAAACTACCGACGACTCCCGCCAGGGATACCGAAAGACACGCCACATCCTGAATATTTCCTCAGCAAAGACTACGCCGTATGGTGCGAGTTGAAGCCGAAGGCTTTCTGCACCAAGGACTACGCCAAGAAAGTGGCGGACATCTTCCTGACAATGAAACCCTTCAACGACTTCCTTGCCGAAAACATAGTCATAAACATGGAAGAGCTGGAAACCTTGAAAGACATAGTGAAGATATTCTGACGATGACGGACATGGCGACACTAAAAACCCCATCATCCGCAAGAAATACGCTGTACATCAAGACTTTCGCCTTATGGACAATAGTTTTGTTCACGTCATGCGGACAGCGGCAGGCGCAGCCTTCGCTTGCGGCTGGTGAAGCCGCGCAACGCAGTGAGGCAGCCGTTGTGGAGCAGTATACGGATTTCGAGAAGAGGCTCGTCGATTTCGGGCTTGTTGACATACACACAGTTGACACCACCGTGCTGGTGCGCCTCCGCTACGCCACCGCCGACAACTTCCTCGGACGGGTGCTGTACAAGGAGCTTCACCACGCCTTCATGCTGCCTGAGATGGCCGCCAAGGTCGCAAAGGCGCAGTCGTTGCTTAAAGCCTCCGACTCCTCCCTCGCGCTTCTGATCTACGACGCCGCACGGCCACTTAACATCCAGCGCGAGATGTGGAACTCCGTGAAGGGCACGCCCGACGTCTCTTTTGTGGCCAACCCCGCAAAGGGCAGGGGGATGCACAACTACGGCGCGGCTGTCGACATCACCATCGCCCACACCGACGGCACTCCGCTGCCCATGGGCTCCGACCACGACTATTTCGGCCCCGAGGCGAGAATCGACATGGAAGACAGCCTTGCAAGCCGCGGCCTCATCACCGCGGAGGAACTGAAAAACCGCCGGTTGTTGCGCCGCGTCATGAGGGAGAGCGGCTGCGTGACCTGCGTGTCGGAATGGTGGCACTTCAACATGATTCCTTCTCGCAGGGCGAAATCGGAACTCAAGATCATAGACTTCGAGGAGTGACTCAAGCGTGGAAGACCTTCGAGACTCTGACCCTCTCTTCCGCCTCCATCTTCGCGAAAACCCGCCAGCCATCAGTGCCGGAGGTGCCGGAAGCGTACGAAAGGTCGTCGTCGTTTATATATGCCTCCAACTCGAAAGGATTGGCATAATACGCACCCTTGACACCGTATTTCCACGGTTTGCCACAAAGGAAATACCAGATGTAAGCCATATAGAAGAAAAGCCATGAATTGCATGTGGAGACAGCCTGCTGCACGTGAATCCACTCGTGGTGGAGCATCACCTTACCGGCGCGTGAAGCTCTGTCTCTCTCCCAAAGCTCCATGTTCTTCCTCCTCACCAGCACCTTCCCGAAAAAAGTGATCGCGAAATACCCGTCAGGCGGCAGAAAACGGCTCGCTTTTACCTCAATGGCTGCGCATTTTGAAGGACGGCGGCACATTGTCAGTTCTTCTTTACAAACGATATGTAGGTGTACACCGGGTAGTGGTCCGACACGTCAAGGTCTCTGCACACTGTATGCTGGAAGTCGTTGAACTGCTTGTCGTGGGCGATGTAGTCGATCCTGAACGACGGCAGGTCGCGGCCCGCGTAGGTGGTCCCGGTGCCCTTGCCGCTGCTTCTGAAAGAGTCTTTCAGGCCGCCTACAATCTTGTTGTAACTGTAAGAGGCTGGCGAATCGTTGAAGTCGCCACAAACGACCACGGGGTATGGACTTTCCTTGATGTGCCTGTGGATTAGGCGCGCCTGCTTCTGCCTGAGCTCGTAGGCCGCAGAGATCTTGCGGAAGAGGTTCTGTGCATTGTTGTTGGTCGCAGAGTCGTAAACCCCTGACAGCATGGCCTTGCCGGCGGCGTAGTCGGAACTTTCCAAGTGCATTGAGGCGAGGTGTATGTTGTAAACGCGAAGCGTGTCGCTGTTGAACTTGATGTCGACGTACATCGACTTGTTGCTCGACTCGTCCTCGGTGTCAACGTAGCCGCCGCCCACAATCCTGTACCTGCTGAACACCGCCAGCCCGAACTGGTAGCCAAGTTTGTTCTTGTATGGCAGCATCTCCTTGTGAGTGCGGTCGTTGTCTTTCACCCTCATGGCCTCGATGATGGCCTGCGTGGACTGGAATCCGGTCTTGCCGTTCTCGTCGTAACTGTACTCCTGCACGCACAGGATGTCGGGCATCTCCCTGCTTATGAAATCGGTGAACTGCTTGTTCATCGACTTCTGGTCGGGATTGTAGATGTTGAACGCCCGTGCGTTGTAGCTCATCACCTTCAGGCAGCTCACGCACACGTCGGGCTTGTCGATGCCGCGGAACTGGAAATGCCTGTCGATGTTGTTGATGTTCAGGAGAATGACCAAAGCCGGGACGAGCGCCCAGGTGTAGTCCCACACAAGCCACACTATCGTTAGCGCAAGGTTTCCCACAAGCAGGTAGGGGAACAGAAGCCCGCAGTAGGCCACAACCTCCGACAACGACGGCGGGAGCAGCTTCGCCAGGAATGAGAAGAACAGAGCCAAGGCGAGGACGAGTGTAACCGCCACAAGCAGCACCTTGGCCACAACTTTCAACTTTTCTCCCTTCTTTTTCGCCATCATTTCCTGGAATAGTGGAACAGAAAGTCTTTCTCTTCGGCCGTGAGCGCACTGTAGCCGTATTTCGAAATCTTGTCGAGAATCTCGTCAATTCTGACATTGTCCTGGTGTTTCTTGGCGTTGTAATCCTCGTCTGAAACAGGCCTTCCGCTCTCACGCGACACATAGTATTTGTCCTTTTTCGCCCTTCTTCCTGCGGTTTCCAAAGATTTGTCTCCGTCGATAGTGCGCTTCATGAGAAGGATATAGATAAGTCCGAACAAGAAACCGCCTATATGGGCTATATGGCCGCCTGCATTGCCGTCGGGTATGCTTATTATGTCAACGATTATGAAGCAGATTGTGAGGGTTGCAAGAGATATAGGGTTGAGAATGAGGAGGTTTACTTGGTGTTTCGGGCGGTAGGTTGTGATGGCCGACATTATGGCCATTATGCTTCCAGATGCGCCCACGGCGTAGGAAGTCCCAACCACTCCAGAGAATGCCGGGAAAAGGTTGTAGGCCGCCATATACACTATGTTCCCGAACACTCCGCCGAGAAGATACACGGCAAGCAGATGCCGCTCGTTCATGTATTTCAGGAAAATCCTGCCTATGACATACAGCATGAGCATGTTGAAGAAAAGGTGCCAGAAGCCGGCGTGAACGAAGAGCGACGTCACAACGCCCCAAGGCTGGTGCAGCAGCGCTGCGGGGTCGGCCGGGCATGACACCAACTCGCAGAAGCGATGGTACACCGTGTTCGGGGAGAACTGGAAAAGGAATTCCACAACTCCGGCTACAAGCCTGAAGAGCCACATCCCCACAAACACCCCGACGTTTATCACTATCAGACGGTTAAGCCACGACGGCGACTTGGCGAAGTCCTTCAAACTTTCGCCTATTGACCGGGGACGCCAATGTCCGCCAAATGCTCTGAATGGGTTGTATGCCATCTGTTCAGTTATAATAGTAGAAATTGTTTTTCCTGCTGTTCCTTCTCCACAGCAAAATCAGTGCCAAACCGAACACCATGCCGCCGAGGTGGGCGAAATGCGCCACGCCGTCGCTGGTGCCCATCACTCCGTAGGCTAACTCTATCAGGCCGAAAACCAGCACGAACCACTTCGCCTTTATGGGGAACAGGAAATATATGTAGATTGTGGAATTCGGGAAAAGCATACCGAAGGCGAGAAGCAGTCCGTACACCGCGCCCGACGCACCCACGAGGTTGAAGCTGTTCAGGAACTTGCTCTTGGCGTCCAGGGTAACCGCCACCACGTCGCTCAACCCGTCAGGGTTCTGCATGAGGTACTGGAGGTTGGCGTCGAGCATCGGCTTGAACATCATGCTCTTGTTGCCGTCAACAAGGGCTTTGTAAGTCTCTATTGATGGGTCGTTGAGGAATGTGTCGAGAAGCACCATCATGGGGTGTATCTGCACGAAAGTTATCAGGTAGTGCGTTATTGCAGCGCCGATGCCAGCCACAAGGTAGTAGATGATGAAACGCCGCGTTCCCCAATAGTTCTCCACTGCCGCCCCGAACATCCAGAGCGCGAACATGTTGAAGAATATGTGCATGAAGTTCCCGTGCATGAACATGTAGGTGAAGAACTGCCACGGGTGGAAGTCGGGCGCCGAGAAGTAGTGGAGTCCGAGCCATTTGTAGAGGTCGCAGATACCCGTCTTTCCGAAGACAAATGTGGCAGCGAACACGAGAATGTTGATAACGAGCAGGTTCTTCACTCCTTTTGGCAGAATGTTGAAGCCGCCCATGCTTATTTGTCCATCGTTCATATATTACGCAAAGTCAGTTTGTCCTTTATAAAAAACGGCGGCAAAGATAATAAAAACGCCCGTGCATTCAATTCTATTTGCTATTTTTGTAGAAAAAGGATTTGAATGCACGTTGATATACAACTTCCTGATAACAAAAGTGTTGTGATAAGAAAGATGGTCGCCGACTTCGCATTGCGCGGGATTGTGGGGGGCGTGCCTCCCGAGCAGTGCAACGACGTGAAGGTTGTGGGCAGGGTGCTTGCGCTACTTGATGCTGCGCAAAAATCGCCTGACGTGCAGGAAGTTGCCGTTATCGACGTGGAAGACTGCGGAGCCGCCTACCGGTTTACGACGGCCCTTGCCGCGGCAATCCCGGCCAACGTGCTTCTCACCGGCACACCCCGCCTCCTCGAGCGTCCCATACTGCCGTTAGTCGATGCGCTGGAACGGGCAGGCGCGTCGCTGTCGCGCACAGACGACGGCTGGCTCATACGCGGCAGGCGGATTGAGGCAGACTGCGTAGAAATCGACTCGTCGCTCTCCTCGCAGCTCGCCTCTGCCCTCGTACTTGCCGCGCCGCTGATGAATCTCCACAAGGTGAAACTCGCCAGTGCCGACATCCCTTCTTTGCAGTACCTCAGGATGAGCATTGCCGCCATGGAAGGCTACGACATAGCTGTTGAGGGCGTGCAGCCTTATGCCGGGCCTTTGGGCGCGACTGGCGACTGGAGCGCGGCGGCCTTCTGGTTCGCCCACGCCTGCCTGAACCCGCAGAACACATACTCCCTGCACCCGCTCACCGCGGAATCCATCCAAGGTGACTCCGTCATTACTCAATGGTTCACGAAGTTGGGCGTTGAAATGGAATATGGCGCAGACACTGTGAGCTTGCGTTGCGGCAAACACAGCACGCTGCCTGCGCTTGTACTCGACATGTCGCAGAACCTCGACCTCGTGCCGGTGATGTTCGCCCTGGCGTGCGCGCTTCCCGCCGACTTCACGTTCCTGAGAACCGGCAACCTGCGGCACAAGGAGTCCGACAGGTTGGGACAGCTTGCGAGGCAGCTCGCCCCGTATGCGGATGTAACCGACGTGGCCGACGGCGTGAGGGTTGTGGGAAGGTCTGGCGTGGATTTCTCGCAGGCCATGTTCGACACCGCCGGCGACCACCGCCTTGCCATGGCCTTCCTGCTGCTCACCGACCCTTCGCACCTCTCTGACACAGGTTGTCTTCGCAAGTCGTACCCCTCGCTGCCCGCGCAGCTGTCAAGGACTTAGAGTTTAGAGTTTAGAATTTAGAAGTGAATGGTGAATGGTGAATATGAGTGCTAACGCGCATCCAAATCACTAATCACAATTTTTCGCATTCGTATTAAAAAAAATATTATTTTTGCAGACTTTTTTTGATAAAATTTGAATGAACGCTGTTTTTCACCGTAACTGCACCATTGTGCGTGCCACTCCCGATATAATAATGTGGGGGGGGGTAATTATCTGATTTTTAGATATTTAGATTATAACCGTTTTACAAGCGACGGAAGTCAGCGCAGTTTTGGCGCGATTTCCGCCGCTTTTTTTTGTTTCCCGCCGCCGCTGCTGTAGTAGCGACGCGATTCATCGCGTCGAATATTGCGACCACCGCGTCGCAGATTATCCATTCGATAATTAGCAAATAAAACAATATATAACAAACAATCAAATCAATTATTAACAAAAACGAGAGAAAATGAAGAGATTATTGACAATTTTCGGGTTGCTTGTGCTGTTTGCGGGGGTGCTGCGGGCGCAAGACTGCCCGTTTAACGTGAAGTACAATGTCATTGCGGCCACCTGCCACAACAACGGCAAGATTGCGTATGCCTTGACCGACAATTCCGGCAATGTGTACACAACTTTGCCAGCGGAGCTGACAGACGTGCGTATGTACTATAAGGTTTCAGCGAGCGACTCGGCGCACTACAGCAACCACTACTATACCGGCGGCTGGGACACGATGGTAGTAGCGCCGCAGGAATACAACACAATAGGCGTGGAAGGACTGTGTACAGGCACAAGCGGCCCTCAAATGCTCCATAAGGAGTTTAAGAATGTGAGGGTGAATGGGAATTATACACCGCTAACGGCTTCATATAGATTGGTTGATGGTTCAAATAAGGCAAACACTTTGGAGTGCCTTGATGCTGGTTCTGTTTATTTTAATGCACGATATGGCCGTTACCCATATAAACTTGTTGCCGAAAATGCAACTTCAAATGTAGTTGTGAAGACGAAAATGCACAAAAATAACGGTGAACAAGACCAAAGAAATAATGAACTTATTATTGAGGATCTCCCATCGGGAATTTATTTGATAAAAGTTGAGGATGCCTGCGGCACAACGGTTTCTTTGGGTAATGTAGAGATAGAATCAATGCCAGTTCCGCAATTGCAGCATATAGGTGTACCGTCAACCACTTTTGATAATTCACAATATGAATATACCTATGGTGGCACACACTATGATAGTAATATTGTTCGTTTGGCTGTTGTTTTTGACGAGGCTGAAAAAGCGATATTCCAACAAATGAATAAGATTGCTGAATATCGCTTTACTTATGACGGTTTTCAATCAAACGGGTGGAAACCATTAAACTACCGCATCAGTTTTGTTAATAAGAACTTTAATCCCAATACGAGCACATTGCAAAATGTGATAGATGTTCGTGATACTGTTTTAGGAATGCGAAAATACAGTGAACTATGGGGCAAAGACATAACTTTTGAGTACAGGCTTACATCTTGTGGAACCCAAACGTTCACTCATACATTCCAGATTTTGCCTCCAGATGAGACACAGTTCAAACCGACTACAAACACACGAACATCGCAGTCTATCTCATACAAAGGATGCGAAGTTATACGGGAACGTTATACTATGTGTACTGTGCAATATAATGATTTAAACTATCAGCCAAGCACTCGGTTGGACGGACGTCATATTACAGGTATTTACAACAAGGATGAGGTGGATATTAAGAGCAGACATTACTACACTCTTCCATTAGTGATAACATTTTCTGATACTTTGACGGGGTATGTGATAAGGAAGGACACTATCGACAGGTTGCTTGGATACTATTATTTAAGCGCTGTGTATGACACCACACTCAGAAGAATATATGGATTGGATGAGTCTGAACACACAGTATACATGAAAGTTAGAGTGGAGGATGCAAAAGGATGTGAATTGTCTCAAAATATTTACCAGTATAAGCTCTATCCAAAAGAAAATGAAAACGCATTGTCTTTCTCCGCAACAACTGACAATGAAGCCAATTTAAAATGTTATTCAAATTATTTTACAATTTATCCTGATTATACTTATGATGCTATAGTATTGGACACATTTAGATTTCAAGATGGCACAAAAATCAGGTTAGTGGAGAGTCCTCGTGGAGATTTTTATAACTTTGACGCACTTTGGGATTCGGTTTCTCAAGAATTAACGTTGAATAAGGATAATGCTGATAATTTGATAGATGTATCCATAGAAGAAAATTATAATGGTTGTCAACTCATAGAGATGAGTCATTATTTTTCTTTTAATGAAGACACTTCTAGTTTTAGTTCAACGCCATATAACAAAACACTTCATCCAGGCAGATACAAATTTGAAATAGATATGCCTATGTGTGGTGAGGCTTTTAAAGTAACTGCCTATGTGAGAGATACAATAAAACGGAGCGAAAGGCTTTTGTCACATGAAATTGACATTCAAAAGCAATGTTATGGACATTCAGTAACATTAACATCGGGACTAGACAGGCAATATGTATATAGTCATATAAATGATGGAACACTGAAAGTTGACACTATTGATATTCCATTGAGCATGAGAGTTTATGATGGTCCTTCAGGACAATATGAAACAAAGTCAGTTGGAATGAATGAACCTATTTCCTTATTTGGTATAGGGCGTTATCGCTTATATTTGGCTAGTCCCAGTTGCGAATCCTATTTATTTGATACAGTTGAGATAGTTTCAGGAACAATAATATTTGAAGAATCTTCCGCAATTTTGTGCGACACAACATCTACATCCGGTGATGTGTTGTTGGCTGTTTCCAATGGTGTTGAACCGCTCACTTACGAGTTGCATTCAGGAAACGATATTACAGGTCCGTTGTTGGGAACTAATAACGATGGCATATTCCGCAACTTGCCTATGACATTGGACTCTGTGTTCACAGCAAAAGTAACAGATGATTGCGGTCATTCCATAATAGTAAATATTCATCCATTGGCTTTGAGCAACACCCGCAAGGCCTGGTTCGACGGCGGGTTGGACAGCACCGCTATATGCGAGGGCAACACAATTGGAATCAATGCCTTGGGAAAAGGTGTGCTATATCATTACACCTGGACAGGCCCCAACGGATTTGTATCTAACAGCCATAAATCAACGGTGGTCGTGAATAAAGGGTCTGAGTCAGGCTGGTATAAGGTTGAAATTTCAAACACAGGATGTCCCTACCCAATAGTTGACAGTATTTACCTTACAGTGTTGAAATCTCCGTATATTGAAGTAACACAAGGAGTTGCAGAATGTTTTGAAAAAGATACGATAGTTAATTTCACAGCTGTTAGTCCAAACAATTCTAAAAATATATATTTCAATTATGTATATGCAGATAACACGAATAAAAGATTGGCTGGCAAGAATAATGTAAGATTGTCAAACGGAGAAACATTGTCAGATACGGTGAGAAACCTGACAGACTTCAGTAAAGTTTACTTTTTACAAGTAAGAGACGGTGTTTGCACAAGCAGTTCCCCGACAGATACTTTTACCATTTCCGCTATCACGCCTGTTCCGGTAACAATAACTGTTGAATGTCCTGCAGGTGTGATGGAAACTGTAAATCTCGGCGAATGCAATTTTAAGGTTGAAAAGACCACCCTCGACGAAGCCACAGCGACGCACTCGCTCGGCTGGGCGTTGGAAATCAACGCGCAGCTGCCCGCCGACAGTATGCTTGCCGCCGGTGAGAACACGGTGATG
>CADBQG010000077.1 GCA_902796805.1 uncultured Bacteroidota bacterium | reverse complement strand
TTTATTGTCGTTTTTTTGTCGAAAAATACAATTTATATCTCGTTGGTAATCAATAAAATAAATTTGCAGAAAACTTGATTTTTCATTTTGTTTGTTATATCTTTGCTGTCTAATTATTAACTAAAAACGAACAAAGATGGAGAACGTTAAAAACCAATTGCTGCCAGAAGTGGAGAAGAAAATCATCGTTGTAAGAGGCCAACAGGTTATCTTGGACGCAGACGTGGCCGAACTATATGGAGTGCAAACAAAACGTATCAACGAGGCGGTTTCCAATAATCCCGAGAAATTTCCAGAAGGATATGTTATAGTGCTTGATAATCAGGAAAAAACAGAGGTGGTCGAAAATTTCGACCACCTCCAGAGTCTTCGTTTTTCGCCACAATTACCTAAGGCTTTCACCGAAAAGGGTCTCTATATGCTGGCCACGATATTGAAAAGTCAGCAGGCAGTGCAAACCACCATCGCCATCGTGGAGGCGTATGCAAAGCTACGGGAACTGTCGCGAGTGGTGGCGGAGATACCCAAACACCAAAACGACGAAGCGGCACAGAAAAGCCTTGTACAGCGCGGCAGCGAACTTGTTGAGGAACTGATGGCCGACGCCTTTCCGAAACAGAGCAGCGAAACCACCATCGAATTGAACCTCGCAATGTTGAAAGTGCGGCACACCGTGAGGAGGGAGAAGAGTGATGGATAGAGATATAAAATTACTGCGTCTATATTGGAGATAAAATACAAAGAGAGGACAAAGAATTGTCATTGTATTTGATTAAGAAAGTGATTAATAAATATCCGATATGTTGCCTCCGCGACTAAATTCTGCATTCATCATGCTACATTCTGCATTACAAAGGGCGTGGCCGTGGGGCCGCGCCCTTTTGCATTAAAGTCTGTGTCTACAAGTTTTATTTTCCTGCCTTTATGGCTGCCTGTGCTGCTGCAAGTCGTGCCACTGGTACGCGGAACGGGGAGCATGACACGTAGTTGAGTCCGGTCTTGAAGAAGAACTCAACTGATGCCGGGTCGCCGCCGTGCTCGCCGCATACGCCGCACTTGAGGTTGTTGCGTGTGCCGCGGCCTCTTTCAACGCCGAGCTTCACCAACTGGCCCACGCCTTCCTGATCGAGGGTGTTGAACGGGTCGGCGGGTATGATCTTCTGGTCAACGTACTCGTGGATGATGGCGTTCACGTCGTCGCGTGAGAAACCGAACGTCATCTGGGTGAGGTCGTTGGTGCCGAATGAGAAGAATTGCGCTATCTCAGCGATTTTGTCGGCCACGAGCGTTGCGCGTGGAATCTCGATCATGGTGCCGAAGAGGTATTCTATCTTGACATTGAACTTCGCCTCCACCTCGGCCTGCACACGGTTAGCGATCTCTTTCTGGTGCTTGAGCTCGTTCACATTGATAGTGAGCGGCACCATTATTTCGAGGTGCGGGTCGAAGCCTTCCTTCATGAGTTCTGCGGTTGCCTCGAAGAGGGCGCGGAACTGTGTCTCGGTGATTTCGGAGTACACGATGCCGAGACGCACGCCGCGAAGTCCCATCATCGGGTTAACCTCGTGGAGACCCTCAATGCGCTTCTTCACTTCTTCGTATGCGATTCCGAGGCGCTGCGCCACTTCGCGCATCTTCTCCTCGCCCTGCGGTGCGAACTCGTGCAACGGCGGGTCCATGAGACGGAATGTGAGCGGCTTGCCGTCAAGAACCTTCAGGGTTCCCTTGGCAGCCTCCTTGATATAGGGTTCGAGTTCGTTGAGTGCGTTCACGCGCTCCTCGCGGGTGTTTGCGAGTATCATGTTGCGGAGCTTCTCGAGAGGCTTCTCGCTGTTCTTGCCGTAGAACATGTGCTCGATGCGGAACAACCCGATGCCCTCAGCGCCGAAATTGATGGCGTTCTGCGCGTCCTCGGGAGTGTCGGCATTTGTGCGCACACCCATTGTACGGTATTTGTCAACAAGTTTCATAAACTCCTGGAAGAGCGGGTTCTCGGTGGCGTCGATCATCTTTACTTCCTCGCCATACACCCAGCCCTTGGAGCCGTTGAGACTAAGAACGTCACCTTCCTTGTAGGTCTTGCCGTCGATGGTAACCGTGCGGTTGTCCATGTCGATTTTAAGGGCATCGCAGCCGACGATGCAGCACTTGCCCCAGCCGCGCGCCACGAGGGCTGCGTGTGAGGTCATGCCGCCGCGGGCAGTAAGGATGCCGGTTGCAGCGCGCATACCTTCAACGTCTTCCGGGTTGGTCTCCTCACGAACGAGGATATTCTTGACCTTCAGCGCGGTGTATTCCATAGACTTCTCGCTGTCGAATGCGATTCTGCCAACGGCACCGCCAGGACCTGCGGGCAGGCCTTTTGCGATGACTGTGTGCTTCTTCTCGTCGCTGGAGTCGAGGATTGGATGGAGAAGCTCGTCAAGCTGCGCCGGTGCCACGCGAAGCACCACCTCTTTCTCGTCGATGAGGCCTTCGTGGAGCATGTCGAGGGCCATGGTCATTGCGGCCACGCCGGTGCGCTTGCCCACACGGCACTGGAGCATGTAGAGTTTTCCCTCCTGAATTGTAAACTCGATGTCGAGCATGTCCTTGTAGTTCTTTTCGAGGATGGCGCGTATGTCACAGAGTTCCTTGTATGTGTCGGGCATGAGCTCCTGCATTGAGTGAAGGTGATTGTTCTGCTCGTTCTTTGTGTCGTCGTTGAGCGGGTTCGGGGTGCGTATGCCGGCAACCACATCCTCGCCTTGCGCGTTGATGAGCCATTCGCCGTAGAACTGGTTGTCGCCGGTGGCGGGGTTGCGGGTAAAAGCCACGCCGGTGGCTGAATTGTCGCCCATGTTACCGAACACCATGGCCTGCACGTTGACAGCAGTACCCCAGTCGTCGGGGATGCCCTCGATACGGCGGTAGGAAATGGCCTTCTTGCCGTTCCAACTCTTGAACACGGCCTTGATGCCGCCCTCCAGCTGGGCTTTCGCGTCGTCAGGGAATTCAGTTCCGAGGACTTCCTTAACCTTGGCCTTGAATGCGTTGGCGAGTTCCAACAGTTCGTCGGCGGTGATGTCGGTGTCGCTCTTGTAGCCCTTGCTGTGCTTGAACTCGTCGAGCATGTCGTCGAGAATCTTGCGGATGCCCTTGCCGTCGGCGGGTTCTATTCCTTCTGCCTTCTCCATGACCACGTCAGCGTACATCATGATCAGGCGGCGGTATGAGTCGTAAACGAAGCGCGGGTTGTTCGTCTTCTTGATGAGGCCGGGGATCGTCTTCGAGCTCAGGCCGATGTTCAGCACGGTGTCCATCATTCCTGGCATTGAACTGCGCGCACCCGAGCGGCAGGAAACCAAAAGCGGGTTTTCAGCGTCGTCGTACTTTAGCCCCATCACGCTTTCAACGTTCTTCATCCCTGCCCAGACCTCGTCCATGAGGCTGGCAGGAAGCTGGCAGTTGTTGCCATAATATGCCGTGCAGCATTCGGTTGTGATGGTCAGTCCGGCCGGGACGGGCAGACCGAGCAGGCACATTTCCGCCAGGTTGGCGCCCTTGCCACCGAGCAAATTCTTCATGTCAGCTTTACCTTCTGCCGTCTTTCCGCCAAAAGTGTAAACATACTTCACTTCGTTCTTTGTCATTTTCAGATAGTTTTATTGAAAAATAATTACTTGTAGAATCGGGCGCGAAGATACAAAAAATAAACCTTTGTCAGCTATATTTTTTCCTTCACGAACACACCCCTGCCAACCGTTCCGCGGCCTTTGGCCAACACAATCACATAGTTGCCTGATTTCAAACTTGATATATTGATTTCGAGGGGCTTTTTGCCACTTTTAACGCTTTTCACGCATTTTCCAAGCGAGTCGTAAATCAGAGCCTTGTCGAACTCCGCCATGCCGGGATCAACAGTGATCATGTCGCCTGCCGGATTCGGGTAAATCCTGACCCTGCCGCTCCGGAAGTCTCCCACGCTGGCGTCTTCGTCGCCCATCGAGAAACAGTATTGGCCGGGGTTAATGTCGTGTGCAGTGACAGTGGCGTTGTAGGGTGTCCCTGTGCGCGTGAAAGCCACAGGTGTCCATGGCTCCTTCTCGTTCTCCCGGTAGAGAAGCTTGAGATTGTCGAAAGTGTGGCCGCTCTGAAACAGCTCGTAGTCCGGCTGGCTGGGGTTGCCGCGCTGGAGCTTGAACGAGACCTTTCCCTCCGGCACTCCGCCAGCGAACCTGACTGTCCAGTAATGCGTTCCTGAAATCCTGTGTATGCCCTGGGGCAGGCTTTCGTAAACCGGGGCCGAGTAGTGGTGTTCCACTCTGAAGAAAGCAGTGTCGGCGAGGCCGCTCACATTAAGGTTGCACAAGGCGTCCTCGAACTGGTAGAAGCCGGGCACGCCAATTGTCCGCTCCCCGTCGATGACTGCGTCTGAAAGCCCGTCGCCGCGGTTGAGTATCGCGAATGCCGGCGTGAACGGGAGTGTCACCATGATGTCTGTAACGCTGTCAAGAAGCATTTGCCTCTCAAGGGTGTACATGGTGCGGTCCTGGGAGACGAATGTGATGTCGATGGGGACGTTCCTGCATGTGTGCGCTGTGCCGTAGCCGCTCTGACGCACCTGCACGCCGAAAATCCCGCAGCCGTGACCGGTGATGTCAGCGACCTCGAAATCAGGGAACCCCGGCTGGTGCACCCAGTCGTTGTAAAAGTCCGACAAGTCCGTGCCGGAGATTTCCGACAATGCTTCAAAGAACTCCTCAGAATTTACGTTCTTGAATGAATAGTCTGACAACAGCTGCCTGATGCTGCTGAAGAATAGCGAGTCGCCCATATAGGTTTTCAGGGTATGGATTACCAGCGCCCCCTTGCTGTAGGAATGCGTGCCGTAGGTGTGTTCCTGCGGGACAGCGTCGAGTGCATACAGGCCGCCGTCGTCCTTGGCTATGTTCTTAATGACGTTGGTATGCGTGTTGCGGACATGCTGGATATATGCGTCGTGGTCCGGTGTAGAGTAAAGATGCCCTGCTGTCAGCGGCTCGGAGAATGAGGCGAACCCCTCGTTTATCCACATCTCCTCAGGGTTCTCGCAGGTGATGAGGTTGCCGAACCAATGGTGGAAAAGCTCGTGGGCATACACGCTCTCGTATGTCAGCGCCCCGTTGACGAACATGTTGGGATATGCGATGTTTGTGGCGTGTTCCATGGCGCCGCCCGTCATAGAGGTGCACACGTAGCCTATCCTCGGCCACGAGTACGGCCCGAAATTCTGCTCGAACATCCCGAAAATCGACTTGAGGTTCGCGAATGAAGCCTCAATGTTTGGATAGACCGCAGGCGGAGCATAGATTGACACTGGGACTAACTTCTCGATTCCCTCAATGGTGTCGGAATAGCAGAGATAGTCGCCCACCGCCACCGAGGCGAGGTACGTGGGTATCGGCTCGTCGAGGCGCCATGACCAGAGAGTGGTGCCGTCGCCAAGGTCCGAAGTGGCTGTGAGCAAACCGTTGCACACCGCTGTCTTGCCCTGTTCCGTCCTTATGTTGAAACTGTACGACGACTTGTCGGTGAACTCCTCCACACAAGGAAACCAGCAGCGCCCGTAGTTGTGCGGCTGGTCGTGGAGCGCAACTCCCACGTTGTAGGCGTAACCGCCGCTGTAATAGAAACCTCCGAAGTTGTCGTCGTGGCCGGGCATTCCGCGATAGAAAACAGTAACCGAGGAAGAGTCACCCGCGTTCATGACAGGAATCGCCACGGTGAGTTTTTCGCCAGTGTGTTCGAACTGCAAACTCCCGCCGCCGGAGGTAACCGAGTCGACTGTGAGCTGCTTCAGGTCGAGCCGCAATACACTGAGGCCGTCAACTTTGGAAACTATCCGAAGCGTGGCGTCGCCATCTATCACCTTGCCGACAAAGTCTGTTATTGAGAGGTTTATTGTATAGGAGGCCACGTGAACCGAGTCGGTTCTGTTTTGCGCGAACACAGTCCCGGTCAAGATCAGGAGCATGAACAGTTGGGCAATTCTGCTGTTTCTCATACATTAAATCTATTGAAAACTTTTTTGAAATCAGGTTGCAAAGGTAAGAAAAATCTCGAAAAACACACCGTTTTGTAAAAAAATGTATCTTTGCCGTTTAATATATTGATATGCTCAAATTAGCCGTAGTGATACTCAACTGGAACGGACGGGAGTTTCTTGAAAGGTTCCTGCCGCCGTTGCTCAGGACCCTGCCCGACTATGCTGAGGTGGTTGTCTGCGACAACGCCTCGACCGACGATTCCGTGGCGTTCATGAGAGAAAACCATCCCGGCGTGCGCCTCTTGCAGAACGAGCGCAACGAGGGTTTCGCGAGAGGTTACAACCTCGCCCTGAATCAGATAGAGGCCGAATACTTCTGCCTGCTCAACTCCGACATAGAAGTTACGGAGAACTGGATAGAGCCGGTGATTGAGCAGATGGACGCTCAGGAAAACCTCGCCGCTGTACAGCCCAAGCTGCTCTCATACCGGGAGCGCGACGAGTTCGAGTATTCCGGGGCCTGCGGCGGATACATCGACAAGTACGGGTATCCGTTCTGCCGGGGGCGCGTCTTCGGCAACCTCGAGAAGGACCACGGCCAATATGACAACGTGGCCGACATCTTCTGGGCCTCGGGGGCGGCGCTGTTCGTCCGCAGCGACGTGTACCGCACTATGGGAGGCCTCGACGACGACTTCTTCGCGCACATGGAGGAGATAGACTTCTGCTGGCGCATAAAGAACGTTGGATACAGCATAAAGGTCAACCCGAAGTCGGTGGTGTACCACATCGGCGGCGGCACCCTCCCGAAGAACAACTCCATGAAGACGTTCCTCAACTTCAGGAACAGCCTATACCTCCTTGCCAAGAACCTTCCCGACGACCGTCTGGCCAGGACACTCGTTCTTCGCTTCTTCCTCGACCAGGTGGCGGCGTTCTCGTTCCTGCTCCAGGGGCACTTCAAGGACTTCGTGGCAGTGTACAAGGCAATCTTCACCTTTGCCCGCACATACAGGAAGTTCCTCGCCAAGCGCAACACCATGCCGAAGATCGCGTTCAAGGACTGCTACCCCAAGTCGGTGGTGGCGCTCCACTACCTGAAGCGCAAGACCAAATTCGACGGAAAGTCCTTCTCATAGGAAAAAACCTGCTTTATGGAATTATTCGAACAATTTTACGATTTGCTGCTCCCTGTGATGACTGTTCTGGGGGCGCTTGTATTTGTAATCCTCCAGTTCATAACCCCAGCCTACGGCATGACGTTCAACAACCGCTGGGGCGTGTCGATACGCAGCAACCTTGGCTGGTTCATCATGGAATGCCCCGTGTTCTTCACCATGCTCCTGCTCTACTTCATATCCTTCGCCGCCGGAATCAAGCCGTTCAACGTGGTGACTTGCGTGATGTTCGTCTTCTTCGAGTTCCACTACTTCCAGAGGTCGTTCATCTTCCCGCTGCTGATGAAGGGGCAGAGCAAGATGCCAATATCGATAATAATCACCGGTGCCCTGTTCAACACCTTCAACGCGATAATGCAGGGCGGATGGCTCTTCTTTTTCTGCCCATCGAACGCGTATCCCGTGTCTTGGTTCTGGTCGCCGCAGTTTATCGTCGGCACTTTGGTTTTCCTCTTCGGGATGGTAGTGAACATATACTCAGACCGAGTCATCCGCGACCTGCGCACAGACGTTACCGACAACAACTACTACATTCCCTACGGCTGGACATTCAACAAGATAAGTTCGGCCAACTATTTCGGCGAGATTCTGGAGTGGGTGGGCTTTGCGATACTCACATGGTCTGTTCCTGGCGCGGTATTCGTGCTCTGGAGCTTCGCAAACATAGTGCCTCGTTCGAAAGCCGTTTACGAGCGCTACACCCAATTCTTCGGCGACGAGTTCACCTCGCTAAAACGCTACAAGATTTTCCCGTATATATATTGATTCGATCTTCATGAATCGCCTGTGTGCGACGAACTCCATACAGCGCGATTAATCGCGCCGCTGAATCTGATTTTTGCGATTAATGAAAGAAAACGGCTGGCATGACACAACCGCGGGCAAAAAATTGTATATTTGCAGCCATTTTTTCAGGGACTTGATATGGACAATGAAATTCTGAAACCTGAGGACACCCTGATGGTGGTCGGCGCAAGGGAGAACAACCTGAAGAACATCGACGTAACCATCCCGCAGGAGAAGCTCACCGTGATCACCGGGCTGAGCGGCAGCGGCAAGTCCTCGCTCGCCTTCGACACGATATACGCCGAGGGGCAGAGGCGCTACATGGAGACATACTCCGCATACGCCCGCCAGTTCATCGGGAATCTCAAGCACCCCGACGTCGACAAAATTTCAGGCCTGAACCCCGTGATTTCCATAGAGCAGAAGACCGTCAACAAGAACCCCCGCTCCACTGTGGGCACGGTTACCGAGGTGTACGACTTCCTGCGCCTGCTATATGCCCGCGCCGCCGACGCATACTCCTACAACACTGGCGAGAAGATGGTTCATTTCACCGAGGGAGAACTCATAGACGTGATAACAGAGCGGTACAGCGGATCGTCGATAACACTCCTCGCCCCGGTGGTAAAGCGCCGCAAGGGCCACTACCGCGAGCTCTTCGACAACATCCGCAAGCAGGGCTTCACCAAGGTGCGCGTCGACGGCGCGGTGAAGAACATAATGCTGAACATGCAGCTCGACCGATACAAAATCCACGACATCGAGCTCGTTATCGACAACATAGCCGTGGGGCCGTATTCGGCGAAAAGGCTCGCTAACAGCGTCCGCATCGCCATGAAGTACGGAAAGGGCAGCATAATGATACTCGACAACGAGAGCAAGGATGTGAGGAATTACAGCAAGTTCCTTATGTGCCCCACCACCGGCATATCATATCCCGAACCGGAGCCCAACACTTTCTCTTTCAACTCTCCGTACGGGGCCTGCGAGCACTGCAACGGTCTGGGCTCGATAACGGAAATAGACATCGACAAAGTGATTCCCGACAAGGGTAAGTCGATAAAAGGCGGCGGCATAGCCATCCTCGGCGAGTACAAGAACACGATGATTTTCAAGACACTCGACGCCCTCGCCGAAAAATACGGATTCTCACTCTCCACACCGATAAAGAAACTCACGGAGCAGCAGCTCAACGCGGTATTGTACGGCACCAACGAGATTCTGCACATAAAGCGCGAGATTTCAGGCCTCGCACCCATCAGAAAGACCTTCGAGGGAGTCCTGAACTTTGTCAGGAACCTCAACGAGGAGAGTATGCCGGCCTCTTTCAGGAAGTGGATTTCCCAGTTCGTGAACACCTGTCCTTGCCCGCACTGCAACGGCACCCGCCTTCGCAAGGAGTCGCTGCATTTCCTCATGGCCGGCAAGAACATCGCGGAGTTGGCCGAGATGGACATCAGCGAGCTTCTTCCTTGGATGAAGTCGCTTTCCAAACACCTCAGCGCCAAGCAGAAGGTGATTGCAGACGAGGTCATCCGCGAGATTGTGTTCCGCCTCTCGTTCCTGTGCGACGTGGGTGTGCAGTACCTCTCGCTGAACCGCTCCTCGGCGTCGCTTTCGGGCGGCGAGGCGCAGCGCATACGACTCGCCACGCAGATAAGCTCGCAGCTCGTGAACGTGACCTACATCCTCGACGAGCCGAGCATAGGCCTCCACCAGCGCGACAACCAGTTCCTGATAAAGTCTCTCAAGAACCTACGCGACATTGGCAACACTGTGATAGTTGTTGAACACGACCGCGACATGATGAGGGCTGCCGACCACATTGTGGACATTGGGCCGTTGGCCGGCGAACTCGGCGGCGAGGTAACCGCCTCCGGAACATACAAGGAAATACTGAAAAGCAGCACCCTGACGGCTAACTACCTGAAAGGCAAACTGTCGATAACACCTCCGAAGAAGAGACGCGACGGCAACGGCAAGTCAATAACCATCATCAACGCCGCCGGCAACAACCTCAAGAACGTGACGGCAATCTTCCCATTGGGCAAGTTCATCTGCGTTACAGGAGTGTCGGGCAGCGGAAAGTCAACGCTCATAAACGAAACCCTCTACCCTATCCTGAACAGGCACATCTACCATTCGGAGAAAAAGCCGCTGCCATACGGCGAGGTCGACGGACTGGACCACATCAACAAGGTCATCGACATCAACCAGCAGCCCATAGGACGCACCCCGCGTTCGAACCCTGCAACCTACGTTGGCGTGTTCGACGAGATCAGGAAGCTCTTCACCCAGATGCCGGAATCGAAGATCCGGGGCTACAAGCCCGGCAGGTTCTCGTTCAACGTCTCAGGGGGCAGGTGCGAGGAGTGCAAGGGCGCCGGGATAAGGACCATCGAGATGAACTTTCTGCCCGACGTATATGTAACATGCGAGAAATGCGGAGGCAAACGGTACAACGACGAAACCCTCGAGATACGCTACAAGGGGAAGTCGATAAACGATGTGCTTGAGATGGACATCCACAACGCCCTCTCCTTCTTCGAGAATATTCCCAACATCGTGAGGGTGCTGAAAACTCTTGACGACGTTGGTCTGGGATACATAAAGCTCGGGCAGCCGTCCACAACACTGTCGGGCGGCGAGGCACAGCGCATAAAGTTAGCTGCCGAGCTGTCGAAGAAGGAGACCGGCCAGACACTCTACATTCTCGACGAGCCCACCACAGGGCTGCATTTCCACGACATATCCATTCTTTTGGACGTACTCAACAAACTCGTCGACAAGGGCAACACGGTGATAGTCATCGAGCACAACATGGATGTAATCAAGATGGCCGACTGGATCATAGACATGGGTCCGGAAGGCGGGCGCAACGGCGGCGAAATCCTTGTATGCGGCACTCCCGAGGAGGTTGCTGAGAGTAAAATAGGACACACTTCAAAATTCCTCGCCCAGGAATTGTAATTTTTCTATCTTTGCAAGCGATTTAAGTATCCAAACAAAAAAAAACATTGATATGAACAACGAGTTATTGACACTTTATCCCAAGTCATTGTGGGAGAATTTCGGGCATATATGCGATGCCCCGCACCCATCAAAGCACGAGGAGGCAGTTGTGAAATGGCTTCTGTCGTGGGGGAAGGAGAACAACATCAAGGTTGAGCGCGACGAGACAGGCAACGTGCTGTTCACCGTGCCTGCAACTCCAGGCATGGAGGGTCGCACGCCCGTGATACTCCAGGCACACTGCGACATGGTGCCGCAGGCCGACGGCGACAGCAGCCACAACTTCCTTACCGACCCAATAGAGACCGTGATAGACAACGGCTGGGTGCGCGCCAACAAGACCACACTCGGCGCCGACAACGGCATCGGCGTTGCCGCTGCGCTTGCGGCTGCCACCGACCCGAACTGCCAGCACGGGCCGATTGAAATACTCATAACCATCGACGAGGAGACCGGCATGACCGGCGCCTTCGGGCTGAAACCCGGCTTCGTGAAGGGCAAGATCCTCGTCAACCTCGATTCCGAAACCGAAGGCGAACTCTATGTGGGCTGCGCCGGCGGCATGGACGCCAACTTCCACCGCACATACACCACTGTTGCAACTCCCGCCAATTGCAGGGGATACAAGCTCTTCATCACCGGATTGCACGGAGGACACTCGGGCATGGACATCCACCTCGGGCGCGCCAATGCCAACAAGATTGCCACCAGGTTCCTTCAAAAGGCTGTGCGCTGCTTCGGCGCCTCTGTGGCCAGCATCAACGGCGGCGGCCTCCGCAACGCCATCCCGCGCGAGGCCACGGCTTTCCTCGCAGTACCCGCAGACAAGGCCCCGGAATTCGAGTCTTTCGCCAAAGAGTTCGAGAAAACCGTGAAGAATGAGTTCGCACTAACCGAAGAGGGGTTCTCGCTCTCCGTAACAGCAACCGACACTCCGAAAGAGGTAATCGAGCCGAAAGCCCAGAACCAGTTCCTCAATATGATATTCGCCATACCCAACGGGGTACAGAGGATGAGCGACTCCATGAAGGATCTTGTGGAGACCTCCAACAACCTGGCAAACTTCGTGGCAGAGAACGGCGAGATGTCGGCAAAGTGCCTGTTGAGAAGCAGCGTCAACAGCGCGAAGGAGGCCCTCGGCGAAAAGATGGTCGCAATAGCCGAACTCGCCGACTGCAACATCGAGCTCACCGGCGGCTATCCGGGATGGAACCCCAACATGAAGTCACCCATACTGAACACATGCATGTCGGTATATAAGGAGAAATTCGGCGCCGAACCCAAAGTTATGGCAATCCACGCCGGCCTCGAATGCGGCCTGTTCGGAGTTTGCTACCCCGACTGGGACATGGTGTCGTTCGGCCCCACGATACAACATCCGCACTCTCCCGTTGAACGCGTTAACATCGAAAGCGTAGGAAAGTTCTACGATTTCCTGGTGGAGGTTCTGAAGAACGTGAAATAGAGTCTTCCTCTACACAAATACCGGAAGTGCGCCCTGACAGGGCGCACTTTTTCTTTGCACGCCGTGCAATCATGCACGACGGATATCGCAGCTAAAATTCAGGATTCTAAATTCTAACCAGCATACCTGTCGCAAGAATATTTTCTCCACTCATTGGATATATTTAAAAAAAATGCTATCTTCGCGAAAAAAATAACATGGAAGATTATAGCGGGCAATCAGAGAACAAAACAGAGGAAAAGCCGAAGAGATACCTCGGGCTTGCCGTGGTTTCTACACTCTTTTTCTGGCCATTGGGCATAGTGTCCATATTCAAGGCTCTGAAAGTCGACGACTACATCGCGATGAACAACAAGGAGATGGCGTTCTACGCCTCGCGCGACGCCAAACGCTTCGGCATCATCGCGATAATCGTCGGACTCATAGGATACGTGTTTGTCTTCTGCATAGCCGTCATCGCCATTCTTGTCTCGCAGCTCGCATAATCCTACCATAAAGAAAAGAAAACATCAGTCATGGCATACAACAAACTGTCAAGAAGCGCAAAAGACTCAAAGATTGCCGGGGTTTGCGGCGGACTCGGGGTGTATTTGGACATAGACCCCAACGTGTTGAGGATTATATTCATCCTCCTCCTCATTTTCGGATCCACGGGTCTGTGGATATACCTCATAATGTGGATAATACTTCCCCTTGACCCGATGATCTGATCACTTTTTGCTTATGAAGAAACTTTTCCTGCTGCTGCTCGTCTTGTCAACCGGAAGCGCCGTAATGTGCCAGAAACTCACTGGCAGGGTGCTGCAGGTGTCTGAAACCGGCGACACGACGTTTGTGGGCATGGCAGCTCTGCAATGGCACCGCACATCCATTGGCACCCACACCGCTCCCGATGGGACTTTCACACTGGAACGCGCCGGCACCGACACACTCGTGGTGTCGTTTCCAACTTTCATGCCCGACACCTTAGTAGTTCCAAGGGAGAAGGGCGAGATCATTATAACACTCAACAACGCGCACAGTCTCAGGGAGGTGAGTATAGTGGCCAACGACGGGTCGTACATATCCGTGCAGCCCATCCTCACGCAGGTGATAAGCACAGAGGGACTGCGCCGCGCCGCGTGTTGCAACCTCTCGGAGAGCTTCGAAGGCACCGTGGCCGTCGACGCCGACTATCCCGACGCGGTCAGCGGCGCCAGACAAATCTCAATGCTTGGTCTTGCCGGCATCTACTCGCAGATCCTCGTCGAGAACGTGCCTTTCATCAGGATTCTCTCGCACCAGTTCGGACTCGGTTTCGTGCCGGGTTCGTGGATGGAGTCCATTAACATCTCCAAGGGTGCGTCCTCGGTGGTGAACGGGTTCGAGGGCATTAGCGGGCAGGTGGATGTGGAGTACAAGAAGCCAGAGACCAACCTCGAACGCGTATTTCTAAATATGTACGGCAATACCATGGGACGCGGCGAAGTGAGCTTCAACACACGCGTGCCTGTCGGCAAAGACGAGAAAGCCAGCACCAACTTCCTGATATATGCCGCCGACCAGTTCGCGAAGATGGACATGAACCACGACGGCTTCATGGACGCCCCGCGCAGCCGGCAGATAAACTTCGTTAACCGCTGGGACTACAAGGGAACCGTTGTGGAGGGTCGCACCTTGGCCAACTTCCTTTGGGACAACCGATTCGGCGGACAGATGGCATTCAGTCCCAGGACGGGCTTCCCCGACTACGACTCACTGCCCTACGGACTTGTGTCAGACAACATGCGCATGCAAATATTCTCTAAGAACGGGTTCCTTCTCAAAGGCGAGCACGAGAGCATAGGCACCATCGTGTCGTTCACGGGCCACCGCCTGCGCTCGCGCTACGGCAACAGAGGCTACTCGGCCAACCAGAACTCCGCATACGTGAACGTCATGTATTCCAACAAGTTCGGAAAGAGGCTTCGCCACAAACTGACTGCCGGGACAAGTTTCCAATACGATTATCTCGCCGAGCTGTATAAACCTCGCGCAACCGTGGCCGCAGATTTAAGTCATGTCGCCCCGGACATAGAGTTTGTTCCGGGCGTCTTCGCCGAATATGCCTACATAATAGACCCGAAGGTTGTGGTCATGGCGGGGATGCGCGCCGACTACAACACACGTTTCAAGAAGGTGCTTTGGACTCCGCGCCTTCACGTCAAGTGGCAGGCAACCGCCAACCTCTCGTTCCGCGCCTCTGCGGGCAAGGGCTACCGTGTGCCGAGGTTCTTCCCGGAAAACCTCTCCGCATTAGTGTCCTCGAGGGAAATCTTCATCGACGACTCACCTGTCATAGAGGAGGCTTACAATTACGGTGCCAGCGCGGTGTGGCAGTTCAACATGCCGGGCGGCAAGTCCTCGTTGGCCATCGACTATTTCTACACTCACTTCGTGCAACAGATGGTAGTTGACCTCGACAACCCGCGCGAGCTGCACTATTACGCCCTCAACGGAGACATAAACGGGACCGGAAACCACTCGCGCTCGCATTCCGCACAAGTGGAGCTCACGCTGAAACCGTTCACGAGATTCGAGATTCTGCTGGCCTACAGATACAACGACGTCCGACATGCTAAGAGGGGCGTGATGACACAGAAAGAGATGATGAGCCCGCACAAGGCCCTCGTGAACCTCAACTACAGCACACCTTACGACAAGTGGAAGTTCAATGTCAACTGCCAGGTTTACGGCCCGATGCCGCTGCCCTGCACACAGTCTAATCCGGAAGAATACAGGCGGCCAGATAAATCGAAACCATATTGTCTCATCAACGCGCAGATAACCAAGAAGTTCAGGCGCTGGGAGATATACTTTGGCGCTGAAAACATCCTTAACGTAAAGCAGAAAGACGCCATTGTGGCTTCCGACAAGCCGTTCAGCGAGCACTTCGACGCTACCATGGTATACGCCCCGATAACCGGCATTATGGGTTACGCCGGCTTCAGGTTCATCCTGAAATAACCAGCCGCGCCGGCATAGCGTAGAGCAAACTTCGCCCTACTCGTTGCCTATCAGGAAGTGAAGCCTGTTGAAGACATTCGCCTCGGACGTGCCACCGTCGAAGTCCAGGAACAGAATGTTCACATCGGGATAGAGCTTACGCATCTTCTTTTCTATACCCTTCGAAATTATATGGTTCGATATGCAGGCGAAAGGCTGCAGACTTATGATGTTCTTAACGCCGTCCTCGGCCAGCGACGACATTTCGGCCGGTATCAGCCAGCCTTCGCCGAAGTTCGCGGCCATGTTTATAATCCTTGACGCCAGTTTTGCTTCATGAAACATATCGGCAAAAGGCCTGTAGAACGGGAATTTGCCGCATATCTCGTCGAACGAGCGGGCATAGCGGTACACAAGCTTGTACACCACGTCGGTGAGGAACAGCGGCAGGTCAACAGGCTTTATGCGGTTCTCCTTGTTTATGTGCCTGTTCACGAAACTATTGATGAAGAAGTTGTAGATCGACGGCGCGACAACCTCCACGCCCTGGTCGGCAAGCCAGTCAAGGACGTTGAGATGACCGAATGAGTTGTACTTTATGTATATCTCGCCCACAACCCCGACTCTGGGGAGTCTTTTATCAGGATTGATGTTCTCGGAGAACTCTCTGACCGCTTCGGAGAGAAGCCTTTTGAGACCTCGATGATCCTTCTTCTCTATCAGCGGAAGCGACATATCGATATATTTCCTGTGTATCGTGGCCGCGAGCCCCTTTTCATTCTCTCGCGGTCGCGAGGCGTAATAGATTCTCGAAAGGCAGTCGGCGTAGAGCAGGGCTGTGATTGCCGGGAGTGCCAGTTCACGGGCGTTGAAGTGGAATCCCGGCTGCTCGTTCGCAAGCGTGTTGCCCAGGGCCATGGAAAGCACCGGGACATTCTCGAAACCGGCCGCAACCAAGGCCTTCTTGATCAGCATTATGTAGTTTGTGGCACGGCACTGCCCTCCCGTCTGCGTGATGATAACGGCGACATCGTCGAGGTCGTATTCGTCGCTCCTGAGTGCCTTGAGCAGACTTCCAACCACCACAGTCGCCGGATAGCACACCTCGTTGTTCGCATACTGCAGGCCAAGTTCCACACACTCCTTGTCGCCGAGAGGAAGGTTAACCATTTTGTATCCAGCCATCTTGAAGAACGTGGGCATGAACTCCGAATAGCCGCCTGCGAAATAAGGCGCGAGAATTGTCCTCTTTTTGTCGGCATCTGTGAACGGCGGCGTTGTGATATATGGTTTGCTGACTTTCTCCTGATGACTGAACTTGAGGCTTTCAACCATCGAGCGCACACGCAGCTGAAGAGAACCAATATTGTTAACGTCATCGACTTTCAGAAGTGTGAAGCTCTTGCCGCGCCGGTCGAGTATGTCGTGGGTCTCGTCGATTATGAACGCGTCAGGGCCGCAGCCGAAGGAGGTAACCATCATAAAGTGGACGTTGTCGTCGGAATTGGCCACGTAGTGGGCTGCCTTGAAGATGCGGTTGGGATATGTCCACTGCGTAACGGCCATCAGTTCCTTGTACACGTCGGTGTCGTTCTCGCCGGCAATGAATTCAGTAACAACATCTATGCCCATGTCGGCAATGCAGTCGGATATTTTGTGCTGGATAAGAGGGTCGGAGTGGTAGGGGCGACCGGCAAGCACCACCACCATGCGGTTTTCGGCACGCGCCTTCGCCACGACCTCAACAGCCTCTGTGTGAAGCTCTTCAATATACTCGCGCTGTGCCACAATTGCTGAGTCAACAGCCTTGTTAGCAGTCTTTCTGTCAACGCCGAGCGTTTTCAGGTACTTCACACAACTCTCTCTGAAATATTCCTCGTTGTTCATCGAGATTATTGGCGCATCGGTGGGGATTCCGAATCTCTCCTCAGTGTCAATCGCATTCTTGAGTATGTCAGAATAACCAGCCACAATTGGGCAGTTATAGCTGTTTCGGGCGAACTTGTCTGACGGTGCTTCCATCACTATGTACGGGTAGAAAATACGGTTCACGCCCTGTCTTGCCAGATCGAACACATGACCGTGCATCAGCTTGGCGGGGAAGCAGATGTTCTCCGACATCACTGTGTGGATGCCCTTCTCGTACTGCTTCACTGTGGAAGGCGACGAAAGCACTGTTCGTATGCCGCAAGAGCGGAACATCGCATGCCAGAACGGATATAGCTCAAACATGCCCAGTGCGCGCGGTATGCCAATCACGGGTTTGTCGCCGCTTTCGCTGAGCATCGGGCGTCTGAAGAGCATCTTCAAACGCCTGTGGTGCTGGTTGTAGCCTTTCCTCTCCGACTCTGTCCTGTTTGTGTATATCTTTTCGCAGTTGTTCCCCGAGTAGAAAGTCTGCCCGTTGGAGAAGTGGTATTCAAGCACGGTACAGTGGTTGGGGCAGCCTGCGCAAACCTGCTGCTTGTTCTCGAACTGCTTGATAGAGAGAAGGTCTTGAAGAGCAATGACCTTTGTTACCGGCTGTTCCATTGCATACAAGGCGCAGCCGTACGCCCCCATAAGTTCAGGAATGTCGGAGAACCTCACGTCCTTGCCGGTCATCAGCTCGAGGGCCCTCACCACGGCAAGGTTCTTGAACGTTCCGCCCTGAACCACTATATGGTCGCCAAGTTCGTCCATTTTCCTGAGTTTCAGGACTTTGAAAAGACAGTTCTTGATTACAGAATATGCAAATCCTGCGGATATGTCCTCAGCGGTGGTGCCTTCGCGCATGGCCTGCTTCACTTTAGAGTTCATGAACACGGTGCAGCGCGTGCCGAGGTCGTAGGGGTTCCTGGCACCGCAGGCAATCTTTGCGAAGTCGCCCACCGTGTATCCTAACATCTTCGCGAAGGTCTCGATGAAAGAGCCGCAACCGGAGGAGCAAGCCTCGTTGATTTCGAGGCGCCTTATGGCCCCGTTCTCCACGAATATCGCCTTCATGTCCTGGCCACCGATGTCGAGTATGAACGACACTTCGGGTGAAACCTTTCTCGCGCCGATGTAGTGCGCCATGGTCTCCACCACCCCGTGGTGCAAGCCGAAGGCCGTTTTAAGGAGGTTTTCGCCGTATCCTGTCACGGCGCTGTTCATTATGTCGGGCTCGAAGTTGTTTATCCTGCAAGTGTCGGCAAACAACTGCAGCGACTCCCTGAAGGCCTCGAAGCTGTTGCCGTTGTTCGACCTGTAGTCGGAGAACAGCAGCCTTCCGTCGGCGTCGAGCGCCACGAACTTCGTGGTTGTGGAGCCGGAGTCAACGCCTATGTACACCTCGTTGCTCCTGACATCGTCCCATGCGGCACGCTTCACGAAGAAGTTCTCCTTCTCGTTCTTCCATGCCGCGAATTTTTCCTCGCTTTCGAAGAGGGCGTCGAGGCGGTTAGATATAAGTCGTGTCTCGTCACCCATCGCGGAGTTCTTCACGATGTTGATGAAAATATCCGTCGTGAACTTCTGGTTGCAGGCGTTTTCAGCCATGAGTGCTGCGCCGTGTGCCGGCACCACGCGCGGGTCAGGCACGCTCACGCAATCATCGTCGGTGAGCTTAAGGTTTTCGAGGAACACTTGCCTGAGTTTTGGCAGGAAGGCGAACGGGCCGCCGCAGAAGAAGACCGGAGCCTCGATGTCGGCGCCGCGCGACAGCGTGCCGAGCAATTGTATGCAGACCGCGTGGAAAACCGACAGGGCGACATCGGCCTTGCTGACGTTGCGTGCAAGCAGGTTCTGTATGTCGGTCTTGGAGAAGACGCCGCAGCGGGAGGCGATGGGATAGACGCGCTTAGCGCCTTCGGCAAGTGCGTTCAACTCCTGCGGATCGACGTTGAGCAGGCTTGCTGTCTGGTCGATAAACGCTCCAGTACCGCCCGCGCAGTTGCCGTTCATGCGTATGTCGGGCATCCTGCCCTCGCTGAAGAATATCATCTTGCTGTCCTCGCCGCCGATGTCGATGAAAGTCCTTGTCTCGGGGAAGGACCTTTTCACCAATGTGGCTGCGGATATCACCTCCTGGACGAAAGGGAACCCCCATAGCTCGGCGTAGCCCATGCCTACGGAACCTGTTATAGCAATTCTCACGTTCGCACCCCGGAAACGCTCTGCAACAGGCGAAAGCATCCTGTCCACAGTCTCGCGAACGTTCATGTTGTGCCTCGCGTAGTCGGAGAACTCCAGACTGTGAGTCGACTCATCGAGCACCACCACTTTCACCGTTGTAGAACCTATATCTACACCGACAAGTATATCCTTATTCATTTCAACAATCTAAATATCAATACCTTATCTAAAAAAATCAGACTCTATTTAAAACCTGCTAAAATACAAAAAATAGTTTGACCATCGGTTCTTTCATATATCAACAAATGTTAATAAATTATCTGAAAAAAATCGTTTTGTCTATTGAGTAAGTAATTAAATTTGCAATTGAAATGTGTTTGACGCAAAACATTAAATATCAACAATATATGAACAACAATTACGTTTTGGTTGCAGGCCGTTCCAACCCGGAGCTGGCGCAGCACATTGCAAAATGCCTCAACAAGCCGCTTCTGTCGGTCGACATTCTCCAGTTCAAGGACGGCGAGATCCAGGTCTATTACAACGAGACGATCCGCGGCAAGGATGTCTTCATCATCCAGTCGACGTTTTCTCCGGCCGACAACATCATCGAGCTTCTGATAGCCATTGACGCGGCCAAGCGTGCCTCGGCGCGGAGCATCGTGGCCGTGGTGCCCTACTTCGGGTACGCGCGTCAGGACCGCAAGGACAAGCCAAGGACTTCCATCGGGGCGAAGCTGATGTGCAACCTGCTCACCGCAGCGGGTGTCAGCCGCGTCATCACCATGGACCTCCATGCCGACCAGATACAGGGGTTCTTCGAGGTCCCGGTGGACCATCTCTTCGCCTCCAACGTCTTCATCCCGATGGTGAAGAACACTGGCTGGGACAGCATAAGCATCGCCTCGCCCGACACCGGCGGCACGAAGCGCGCCTCCACATACGCCAAGGCCCTGAACTGCGAATTGGCCATAGGCTACAAGCAGCGCGAGAAGCAGAACGAGGTGGCCTCACTGCAGATCATCGGCGACGTGAAGGACAAGAACGTGATACTTGTTGACGACATCATCGACACGGCCGGCACGCTCTGCAAGGCCGCCGCCCGCATAAAGGAGATGGGCGCGAAAAGCGTGAGGGCCATGTGCGCCCACGGCCTCTTCTCCGGCTCTGCCATCGAGAACATCGAGAACTCCGTGCTCGACGAGGTTCTGATAACCGACACCATTCCATTGAAACGCCCGTGCGACAAGATCAAGGTCGTGTCGGTGGCTCCGCTGCTCGCCGAGATAATAAAGAGCGTTGAAGAGAACACATCCATTTCATCACATTATTACGTTTAGGATTATGACAAACTACGACATCATAGTGATAGGCAGCGGCCCTGGAGGGTACGTTGCAGCGATAAGGGCAAGCCAGCTGAACATGAAGGCCGCAGTGGTGGAACGTGCCGAGCTTGGCGGCATCTGCCTCAACTGGGGCTGCATCCCCACGAAGGCACTCCTCAAGTCGGCCCAAGTGTTCAAATACATGACCCACGCCGCCGACTACGGAATCAGCCTCGAAGGGCAGGCCGCCCCCGACTTCAAGGCCGTGGTGGCAAGAAGCCGCGGAGTTGCCGAGAACATGAGCAAGGGTGTGCAGTACCTCCTGAAGAAGAACAACGTTGACGTGATAGCCGGAGAGGGCCGACTGGCCGGCGGCCATACTGTTGAGGTGAAGATGAACGACGGAAGCGTGCAGACTTTCGAGGCAAAGCACATCGTGCTGGCCACCGGCGCCCGCTCGCGCAGCCTGCCCAACGTGCCGCAGGACGGAAAGCACGTCATCGGATACCGCGAGGCCCTCACATTGCCAGAACTGCCCAAATCGATGGTGGTGATGGGCTCCGGCGCCATAGGCAGCGAACTCGCCTACTTCTACTCCACCATGGGCACGGAGGTAACAATCGTCGAGTATATGCCGCGCCTCGTGCCAGTGGAGGACGACGACATAGCGGCGCAGCTCGCCCGCTCGTTCCGCAAACAGGGCATCAAGACCATGACAGGGGCATCCGTAGAGAAGGTTGACATCGTTGACGACAGGTGCGTTGTCACCGTCAAGGACTCCAAGGAGAAGGTTTCTGAGATTACATGCGACGTGGTGCTGTCTGCCGTAGGGGTTACCACTAACCTTGAAGGGCTCGGTCTGGAGGAATGCGGAGTAAGCGTTGAGCGCGGCAAGGTTGTGGTCGACGACTTCTACCGCACCAGCGTCGACGGGGTATATGCCATAGGCGACATAGTGCACGGGCCCGCTCTCGCCCACGTGGCCTCGCACGAGGCGCTTGTATGCGTGGAGAAAATCGCCGGACACAACCCCGCACCGGTTGACTACGGCAACATTCCCGGATGCACATACACCACACCCGAGATAGCATCGGTAGGTCTCACCGAGCGTGCCTGCAAGGAGCAGGGACTTGATGTGCTTGTGGGGAAATTCCCGTTCACCGCGTCGGGCAAGGCGGCGGCTTCCGGCAACCGCGACGGACTGGCGAAGGTCATATTCGACAAGGCCACCGGCAAGTGGCTCGGATGCCACCTCTGCGGCGACAACGTCACCGAGATGATTGCCGGCGCAGTAGCAGCGCGCAAGGCCGGAATGACGGGCCATGAGATCGTTAGCACAGTTTTCCCCCACCCCACCATGTCGGAGGCAATCATGGAGGCAGCAGCAGCCGCATACAACGAATGTGTCCACATATAACGCAACCCGGCAACGCAGATGGATAAACGGAAAATCTTAGTCATCTACACCGGCGGCACCATCGGGATGATGATGGATCCGGCCACAAACTCACTGGCGCCCTTCGAGTTCAAGGACATCTACCACCAGCTGCCGATGCTCCCGCTTGTAGACGCCGAGCTCACTTTCACAGATCTCCTGCCGCTGATAGACTCATCAGACACAGACCCCGACTTTTGGATACGGCTCGCCAGGTGCATATCCGGCAACTATGACGGCTACGACGGGTTCGTGGTGCTGCACGGCACCGACACGATGGCCTACACCGCATCAGCTCTGAGCTTCCTCCTTGAGAACCTTGCAAAACCTGTGATACTCACCGGCTCACAGCTCCCGTTAGGCGTGATACGCACCGACGGGCGACGCAACATCCTCAACGCCATAGAGTTCGCGGCCGCGCACCAACACGGCAAGCCTGTGGTGCGAGAGGTGTGCGTCTGCTTCCAGAACACTCTCTACAGAGGCAACAGGACTTACAAGGCCGATGCCTCGAGGTTCAACGCCTTCCATTCCCCAAACTACCCTAAGTTGGCCGAGGTGGGCACATACATAGAATATCACAAGCACTTCCTCCTCACCCCTGAACCAGGCAGTGCATTCAGGGCCTACAACAAGATGGATAACAATGTCGCGGTCTTGAAAATCTTCCCGGGAATGAGCCTTAGTCTTACTGAGAACATCTTCAACACCCCCGGGCTTCGCGCTGTGGTGATGGAGACCTTCGGGGTGGGCAACGCACCCACAAACACTAACTTCCTATCCGTACTCAAAGAAGCAGTAGACAGGGGAATTATAGTCACCAGCATTACGCAGTGCAAGAGCGGCGGCGGCGTGGAGATGGGCAAATACCTCACCAGCAAGCGCCTGTCAGACATCGGCGTGCTCAGCGGCCACGACATGACCACCGAAGCGGCAGTCACGAAGCTCATGTTCTTGCTGGGCAACTTCGACGGCAGCGACATCTCCAACCTCATGGAGACACCGCTGCGTGGCGAACTCACCAACGAAACCGACCCATCCGAATCATGACCCTCGACGAAATAGAGATTTGCTGTGGTTCCATCAACTCCGCCGCCAACGCCCGCCTTGGAGGAGCGAGACGAATAGAGCTATGCCAGGCCCTTTCCGAAGGAGGCACCACGCCGTCGCACGCCACCATCAGGACGGCAGTGGAAGATCTGCGGCTCGATGTGTTCGTGCTTGTGCGCCCGCGCGGCGGCAACTTTGTCTACAATCAGATGGAAATCAAGACTATGGAAGAGGATGTGAGACTGTGCAAAAAACTTGGCGTCAAAGGCATTGTTACTGGTTTTCTCACAGAAGAGGGGAACATTGACAAGGAATTGACGAGGCGTTTCGTGGAACTCGCAGCACCGCTGCCGGTTACGTTCCACCGCGCGTTCGACGAGTGCAGGAATCCCGATGAAGCCCTCGAGGACATCATAGCGTGCGGTTGCAGGAGGCTTCTCACTTCGGGCTGCCGTCCCACTGCCCAGGAGGGCGCGGAGACAATCAGGCGGCTCGCGGCACAGGCCGGCGGGCGCATCGCCATCATGGCCGGCAGCGGGGTCAACCATTCAAACGCAAAACTCCTGAAAGAACTCACAAACGCACATGAAATACACGCTTCCTGCAAACGACCTTCGTCGTGCGGGACTGAAGAAACCGACCCTGAGGAGGTGCGACAGCTACTGGAAACACTTGTGAGATAGATATTTACGATGTCTCTTCTTGAAATCAGACAAAAAAAGATTGTTTTTATATAAAATTTGTATCTTTGCAGGTTTAGCAATCTGAAATTCATGTTTTCCAAAATAAAACGATACATACTGCGCAAGAAAATCTCAGAGCGCATGCACCCTGCCGACAGGGTAGTGATGGCCCTCGACAAGGCCAACAACGTGGGCATGGTGTGCGAGATAACCGACGAAGACTCCTACAAGGCCATCTTCAGGATATTTTCAGGCCTCCAGCAAAAAGGCAAGAACGTACACCTCATAGGGTACATCAACGAAAAGTTCGTGCCGTTCTACTGTTTGCAGCAGCTCTCCGCCGACTACTTCTGCAACAAGCAACTCAACTGGTACGGCGAGCCCAACATGGTGCAGGTACAGGACTTCATCAACGAGGAGTTCGACATTCTCCTCGACTTCAACTATAGATACCATGTGCCGGTTGACTTCATACTCTCGACTTCGGCGGCAAGGTTCGTGATTGGGAGTTGCAAGGAGTATGCCGACGTTTACGACCTTCTCCTTCAGACCGAGATCGGCAACTACACCCAGTTCATCAATTCCGTCAGCGTTTACACAAGAAAACTCTCCGGCAATGAATGACCTAACGAGATTCAAGGGTCTCGGCGTTGCCCTGATTACGCCGTTCAAGGACGACGAGTCTGTTGACTTCGACAGTCTGTCGCGCTTAGTCGACGAGATGGCCGCCGGAGATGTCGACTACCTGCTTGCTTTGGGCACTACGAGCGAGTACATGACCCTGACGCCTTCCGAGAAGGACGACGTGCTGCGGTGCATTTTGGAAGCCAACAACCGCAGGCTTCCTGTGATGGTCGGACTTGGCGGCCCCAACACCTCGTTCATGGTCAGGAAACTCGAGCACCTCAGCAACTTCGACGTCAACGCAATTCTAACCGTTACACCATACTACAACAAGCCGTCGCAGGCAGGGCTCGTGGCCCACTACAGGAAATTCTCACAGGCCACGGACATGCCCATATTCCTGTACAACGTTCCAGGACGCACCTCCTGCAACTTGGAGGTAGCAACCACCCTGAGGATTGTGAGCGAGAACAGCAACATCGTGGGAATAAAGGAGGCCTCCGGCAACATGCGGCAGATTCTCCAGCTCATAGCCCACAAGCCGGAAAACTTCATGGTGCTCTCGGGCGACGACCTTCTTGCATTGCCGCTCATCGCTGCCGGCGCCGACGGCCTTGTGTCGGTGATGGCCAACGCATTCCCCCGGGAAGTCGCACAAATAGTGCATTCAGCATCGCAAGGCGACCTCGCCGTCTCGCAGAAAATCCACAACATGCTCTGCGACCTGACCGTAGCCTGCTTCAAAGAGGGGAGTCCATCGGGCATCAAAGCCATAATGTCGGCCTGCGGCAGCGTACGCCAGGTTCTGCGCCTGCCGTTAGTGCCGGTGTCCGACGACCTCCAGAAAACAATAGCGAACCTTGTGGAAAGACTTTACAAAAACACTTGCAGATGATGAGATATTCGTACTCGTACACCATCACCGCCACCGACATGGACAACAACTACAGGCTTCAGCCGGCGGCAATACTGGCATATTTCGAGGACTGCTTCGCCAGGTACATGTCAATCAAAAGTCTGGCCGCCTTCGACCTTGTGAAGGAAGACCTCCTGTGGATTATAACGGAGTTCAGCGCAAGGAAGACCGACAAGGACGCGCTCTGGTCGGAAGTGATCACCGTGGAGATGTGGATCAGCGAAATCACCCCTTTGAGGATATATTCCGACTTCAGGATACACATGGCCGGCAACCCCGACGACATACTCTACGAGGGCACCAGCTGCTGGAGCCTCATAAACGCCATCACACACAGGCCAGAAAAGACCGACCGTGTGTCGGGCAGCATTGAGATTGTACCGGACATCATGGTGGAGCACAGGAAAAAACGCCTGCCCGACGGCGGCGAGGAAATCGCCAGGGCAGTGCACAAGGTCAACTTGCTCGACCTCGACTTCAACAAGCACGTCAACAACCGGAGCTACCTGAGCATCGCTATGCTCACCACCACGGAGGAATTCCTGACGACAAACACAGTGGGTTATTTCACAGTGCACTGGTTGGCGGAGACCTACCTCGGAGACACCATCACCTGCAGCCTGAGCAGGATGCCGGAAACCGAAGGAACCTATCTCCACACCCTGACAAACGACAACGGAAAGAAAGTCGCACAGATATACTCCGAATGGTACAAAACATCAAACCCTGCCGACATATCAACCAGCATTGAAAGAATTTGAGGAATCATTCTATAGACATAAAAACACCTTTTTATTAAAATGGAAAAGAACACTATCTTGAGCGAAAGGACTTTGCGCATAATTTTTTGGGTATTGGCGGGCGTGATGTGCGTAGCACTGCCCCTGATGAGCCTTGACGCCGGCATCTCCGGCGACGAGTTCGTGAACTACGACCACGCGGAGTATGTCTACGACTACTTCACAAAAGGGGACACAACATGCATGCACGGCATAAACAAGCGAGGCAACGGCCCCACGCATCTCGAATACTACGGTCAGTCGTTCGACAACATAACCTACTTCATTAACAAGGCCTTCGACTCAAAGAACCCATTCGAGGTAAGGCACTTTTTAAACGCCATGTGCGGCGCACTGACAATACTTGTTGTCGGTCTCTTCCTTGTGAAGACTTTAGGGTGGCGCGCAGGAATCCTCGGTCTGCTGCTTATGTTCCTGTCGCCGAGGTTCATAGGGCACTCGTTCAATAACCCAAAGGACATTCCGTTCGCTTTGGGATACGCGTTCTCAATATACCAAATGATGCTCCTGCTCAAGGAACTGCCCAAAACCTCTGTGAAGCGGCTGGCGTTGATAGCATTGGGAATAGCCGGAGCAAACAGCGTGCGTATCGGCGGACTCATCCTCATACCTTATCTTTTCATGTTCTGCGGCCTTTGGTACTTCTTCTGCAATCCAGAAAAAAGCGGATGGAAGACCTGGGACTTCTGGAAGAAAGGGCTCGTCCTTGTAGGAAAACTGCTCGCAGTATGCGTGGTCGGGTATTTCGCAAGCCTAATACTGTGGCCCTACGCCCTGAAGAACCCCGTGCGCAATCCTATCGAGTCGCTGCGTATGATGGAGCATTTCGCCACAAACCTGAGGCAGATCTTCGAGGGTGGCAACATCTTCTCAAGCGAAGCCCCCTGGTATTATCTTCCCAAATACATGCTCATAAGCATACCTGTAGTTGTACTGGCCGGATTCTTCGCCTCGGTTGCGCTTATCCCTAAAACCTGGAAAAGGGTGTCACCGCTGATATTGTTCATGGTATTCTTTTCGGCAATCTTCCCGATAGCATACATAATATACAAACATTCAAATGTTTATGGAGGATGGCGACATGTTCTCTTCACCTATCCTTTTATAGTTGTGGCTGCCGGTTTCGGCTGGGAAACATTGTACGACTGGGCGAAGAGCAAATACGTCAAATACGGGCTTTATGCCTTGACGGTCGTACTGCTGTCCCTCCCTGCCGCGCACATCATCAGAAACCATCCCCACGAATACGTTTACTACAATGAATTGGCCGGGGGTGTCAAGAACAACTACGGATACTACGAGATGGACTATTACCAGCACAGCACCAGGGCCGGCGCAAAATGGCTCGTCAACCACCTCAAGGAGACAGGTGAGATTGACAAGGCCATTTCCGAAAAGAGACATCTCATAATTACCTCGAATGACGGCTCCTCACTGCATTACTTTTTAAGGAAAGACACCAACGCACTCAGGGCTTCATACATACGATACTATGAACGTGGAAGCAAGATGTGGGACTACGCCGTTGTAATCAACTCCTACATCAACGCATACCAGCTTCAGAAAGGGATATGGCCGCCGAGCAACACAATCCACACCATTGATGTAGACGGCAAACCGATAGCCGCCATCCTGAAACGCACCGACTTTTCCGACTTCGAGGCTGGACAGCTGCTCGAAAGCCTGAACGACACTGCCCTCACCAACGAGGAGAAGTTCGCCAACATTCAGTCAGCCATTACACTGTATCGCAAGGCCTTGACCACCGACCCGCACAACGAGACCGCCTTGAACGGACTCGTCAGCGCATATAGCAGTGTGCGTCGCATGGACAGTGTACTCTACTTTACCGACAGACTCGTTGAAACATGTCCGAGCGAAAACTTCCTCACCTACGCAGCGAACATCTATCTATCAGCATACCAGCAGACCCGCAACCAACAGTACCTCGACAAAGTCGTGTCGTTGCGCAAAAATATTATAAAGAGCAACCCTCGCGCTGCCAACGCCTATTACGACTTAGCCATGCTGTATGCCCAGACCGGCCAGCAGCCAAAGGGACGGAAGTGCATGGATAATTGCCTTAAGAAGAACCGCGGCTCGTTTTCAGCCCACTACTACTCTGCGATATACACCGCACAGACGGGCAATCCTAATGCAGCAGTAGAGGAACTGCGCAAATGCGCGAAGAAGTTCCCGTCGCACAAGGCCGAGTGCGAGAACACAATAGCCCAGATTCAGGGCGTTAGACAGTAAACTTACTGATTAAACGGTTTTGACGAACCCCGGCAACGATTGGCTACATATCCTTGTCGGTGATTTCCTCGGCGTTCAGCACGAAGGCCCTCAAGCCCTGCTGCTCCGCCGAGACATCAAGGTCATGTATGGCTTTCAGCAATGGACGCACCTTCTCGTCGGGCATGAAGGCAAGAACTGCCGCATTGAGCGTCGGCCAGGCATGTGTGCCGTAATGTGGCTCTCCGTTGTCGCTGCCGCGCCCCTGCACCTCGCTCCAATACGTGAACCCGCGTATCTCGTTCTTGTCTAAAATTTCCATAACCTCCTCGTAGAAGGCCTGATATAATGATATGAAGACAGCTTTCATAATTCTTTTTACTTTTTTAACTCCCTAATTATTTTTAATCCCCCTAAATCCCCCTTAAAAGGAGGACTTGGGTTACTCTCATAATTCTTTGTTTTGTTTTTTTAATCCCCCTAAATCCCCCTTAAAAGGGGGACTTGGGTTACTCTCATA
>CADBQG010000076.1 GCA_902796805.1 uncultured Bacteroidota bacterium | reverse complement strand
TTTATGGCTATCCAAAGCGGGGGGCGCATCGACGACAAGACAGGAAGAATTGTGAAAAACAACGATACTGATGTCGTAAGTGATGTCACCAGTGATGTCCCTAGTTTGTTACCAGTTCAACTATCTGAAAGACAGAAGAAAATATGCAAATTAATCAAAAATAATCCCAAGGTTTCTGCCAAAGAAATGTCCCTAGTTTTGTCCCTAGTTTTGTCCCTAGTTTTGTCCCTAGTTCTAAAGACTGTCAAACGTGACCTTGCTGCATTGCAAAAGATGGGTGTGATTGTCCACGAGGGAAACACCAGCGCTGGCAGATGGGTGCTGCTTAAAAATATTGAAGAGAAGTAACGGAGGATTTCAGAACAAGGAAATGAACAACGGCGTGTGGCACCAAATCGAGAATCTGGCGCGGAAACTGGCTGTCATATACGATTCGGTTCACATAGTCTGCGGACCCGTTTTCTCCACCGATACAACAAAAACTATCGGACCTAACCACATCCGTGTGCCTGATGCTTTCTTCAAGGCTTTTCTCGTCAGACATCAAGACTCGTACCACACTGTCGCTTTCCTCTGTCCTAACACCGCCACTCCCTGCACTCCAACTTCCGCCATGACCACTGTCAACACCATAGAAACCATCGTTGAACTTAACCTCTTCAGCTTCCTGGACGACCGCATTGAGGAGCACGTCGAGAGCATCGTGGATACCTGCTTGTGGATACTGTGACCGTCATCCTGCCACCCTGTCACGCTCCACTTCATCTTGGATATCCCCACGCCACTCCCGCCCGAACATCCACAACAGTATGCGGTTTAGGCTGCCGACCTCCACGCCAACTTTGGAAGTGATTTTCGGCCAACTTTGGAAATAAAATTCGGCCAATCTTGGAAACGGATTGATTGTTTTACTATTTTTGCACCGAGAAAATAGTGTGATATGAAATCGTATAAACCACGGATTGCAGACAAGATGCTGCAAAAGAAATTGGAGGGAATGGGAGCCGTTTTGATAGAGGGACCCAAATGGTGCGGAAAGACCACCACTGCGGAACAGCAGGCAAAAAGCATCGTTTACATGGACGACGTTTCAGGCACAGTCAATTGGCAGCAGATGGCCTCCATCAACCCGCAAGGTGTGCTGGACGGACCCACGCCCCGGCTGATTGACGAGTGGCAAACGGCTCCTCACCTATGGGATGCCGTCCGGTTTGAGGTTGACCACAGGGAAGAGGAGGGACAGTTTATTTTGACCGGATCGGCCGTACCTCCAATAACGGATGAAATCCACCACACCGGCACCGGAAGGTTTTCGTGGCTAACAATGCGTCCGATGAGTCTTTGGGAATCAGGCGACTCTAACGGGAAAGTGAGCCTTACTGAACTTTTCAACCGTCCGGAACAGATATGGGCAGAAAACAGTCTTTCCTTGTCCGACATTGCGTTCTTGGCTTGCCGTGGTGGATGGCCAAGAGCCGCAACGCAGGAAAAGGAAACCGCATTGGGCAGGGCCTTTGACTATTTTGACGCAGTGGTCAAAAACGACATCTCAAGAGTTGACAACGTGAAACGGGATGCAGAACGCACACGGAGAATCATGCGCTCTTACGCTCGACACCAAGGAACTCAGACACCGGTAAGCGTCATCGCCGACGACGTCAGGTCTAACGACCTTGACACGCTGGACGACAAAACCGTGTATTCGTACATTTCGGCACTGAAGAAGATATTTGTCATTGAGGACATGGAGGCTTGGAATCCCAACCTCCGTTCCAAAACGGCCATCCGCACCTCCGACAACCGGTATTTTGTGGACCCGTCCATAGCCACGGCAGCCATGGGCCTTGGGCCGGATGACCTGATGAACGACCTGAACACCTTTGGTCAGGTTTTCGAGACACTCTGCGTACGTGACCTCCGCGTTTTCGCCGACGCCCTCGGCGGGCAAGTTTTTCATTACCGCGACAAGAACGGCCTGGAATGCGATGCGGTTGTGCATCTCCGCAACGGGTCGTATGGGCTGGTAGAAATCAAATTGGGCGGCGAAAAACTGGTTAACGAAGGGATAGCTTCAATGAAGGCCCTAACGGGTAAAATCGACACCTCCCGCATGAAGGAGCCTGCGTTCCGAATGGTGCTGACCGCTGTGGGAAAGTTCGCCTACCGCCAAGAAGAGGGCATATACATTGTTCCAATAGGCTGTCTAAAGGATTGACAGAATACCGGCTCATGGCCTTAGCATATTGATGAGACCACTATCACAGTCTTAGATGCCTAAGAAGTGACCATCTTGTCCAATTTTCTGCCCTCTTTACCATTTCCTGAATATCTGCTGCATTGCCTCTGGTGCGAGCGGCTTCGTGTCGGTGAGCTTCAGTTTCTTCACCATGTGCAACGTGCCCTGCTTGTATTTGAGGAAATGCGGGGTCTGCAGGTGCGATTTGTAGGATGCTGCGTCGCGGTAGATTTCAACAATGCGTATGGTCGTCGGCTTACCATCCACTTGCATCGGAAAGATGCACACAACCCCCGGTTCCTTCGCCACCGACTCAGCTCCTACATCCTTCGCGGCTTCCAAATACTCCTGCAGGTACTTCTTATAAACCTCTATCTCGGCAATGCGGACAATAAGGGAGTCTGCGTTTTGAGGTTTTGTAATACCTTGACTCTCATTGTCTTCCATATATCCTTTCATCCTTTCTATATTGTTTTTGATGACAGGAGAAGCCACATACGGATAATCGGAGCCATAGAGAAGTCTGTCGCGCGTGGTGATGGTGAGAAGAGCCTTGACAGTCTTCTCGCTTGGCGACCCTGCAAGGTCGAACCAGAGGCAGGAGATGTTCTTGTCGAAATCGATTTCACCCACCAAGCCGTTTTTCTGCATCACAGGAAGCAGCGAACGCATCCTGGACAGGGCTATCGGCAGGTAAGCCCCGGCGTGCGGAACCACAACACGCATATTTGGGTATTTAGCAAGAACGTTGCGACTAATCATGTTGCACACGGCTCGCGTTGTTTCCGACAGGTATTCCTGCATGGCAAGCGGGGTCTGTCGCATCACCTCGTCATTGACGGGCGAGGGCTTGTGCGGGTGCAGGATCACGAGTGCGTGTCGGTTACTTAAGAATTGCATCAGGGTGTCCAAGTCCGGGTGGCCGAGGTACTGTCCGCTCACATTGGTGGCGAGCTTCACGCCTGCGGCGCCGAGGGTGTCGAGGGCGTAGCGTGCCTCCGCAATGGCGGCCTCCACATCGGGCAACGGCAGGATGGCACAGAAGCGGAATTTTCCGGGATGCTGCCTGCACAGGGCGGCGGTCTCCTCGTTCAGCCTCCTCACCTCGCGCCTTGTCTCTGCCGAATCACCGAACCACGGATGCGGCGCGGGGAGTGTCAGCACCGCGGTTTCAATGCCCGCCTCGTCCATCAGCTGCAGGTGCGCTTCAGCCGTCCACTGCGGCAACGGGAAGCCCTCGTCGAAAAGGGCTCCGTGCGCCGCCACAAGATCGCGGTAAGAGGCTGGAATGCAGTGGGCGTGATAGTCGGTCATCTGCGCAGATGCCATCGTCACCATACTCATCATCAAGCAAATCAGTGTTTTTTTCATCGCTAAGCTCTTCCTTCCCAGCCACCACGCGCATCAATGCCGGCCGCATCGGCAAGACGGTCCAATTCGGCGACTTCATCTGATGTCAAAATCACAGAGGCAGCCTGTGCCACTTCAGTCACATGGTACGGCTTTGTTACGCCCACAATGGGTTTCACGCCCTTTGTAAGCGCCCAGGCAACGGCCGTTTGTGAGCAGGTAAGACCATGGCGTTTGCCGATGGCTGTCAAGGCGCTGGTCAGATTCTCCAGATCTTGAAGTATGGGGTTGTATTTGCGTCCGCGGTCGCTGTCGGCGGGAAGCGGATTTGCAGCGTTATATTTGCCCGACAGCGCGCCCTGCTCTAACACCATATAACCCCAGAACTCGATGTTGTTCTGACGGCAGTAGTCAAGGATGCCATCGCGCTCGGAGTTGCGGTACAGCAATGAAAAGTGGTTTTGCACAGCCGAAACCCTGAACCCTGCAGCGGCGAGGATCTCATCAGCGCGCTTGATTTGGGCGAGATCATGGTTGCTGACACCCACGCGGCGCACCTTGCCCGACTTCAGCAACGGTATCAATCCGGGGGTCCAGCGCTCTACATCAGCGGAGTTGTGGATCCAATAGATGTCGATGTAATCTATGCCCATTCTCTCCATGGATGCATCAGCCATAGTCTCCACCGAATTGTTGTACATCTCAGCCAACTGCGGTGTGAACTTTGTTGATATGGTGAATTTGCTGCGGTCTTTGCCAGCAATGAAAGTGCCGAGGATGCGTTCAGATTCGCCCATTGCATACGCAGTTGCGGTGTCCCAAGTGCGCACTCCTGATTCTTCGGCCGCATCAAAGACAGGTTTGAGAGTTTGTTCATCTGTATGTACTCCAAAGACGCTGTCGCCACCGAACATGCCTGCGCCCCATGACCATGTGCCTAAAATGATATTTGTCATAATTTTGAGTTTTTTTGTTTTTAACCAATATTTTACAACTGCAAAAAAACAACAAATCCATCAGATTGATTTGTCGGAATTGGTGAAAAACGTATCAATTTTGGGAAATATGCCGTTATTTATACGCCGATGGCGGGATGCCGCAGACCTGTTTGTAGAGGCGCGAGAAGTGCGATGGCGACTGGAAGCCCAGGTCGTAGGCCACGTTTGACACATTGCTGCCGGCGCGCAACAGCTCGTTTGCGCGATGGATGACAAAGCGGTGAATGAAGGCAATGGCGGTATCGCGACATCTGTTTCCCGAGGAAAGTGTCGTGCAGCAGTCTCGGGTCGAAGAGCAAAGCCCAGCCGCTGGCTTTGATTATTTCGCCGGTGTCGGCCTTGCCCCCGACTTGTCCGGGTGCCACGCACATAAGAGTGTGTTGCGGCATGTGGTAATGTACAGTGCCGTAGGTCAGCTCCGGCAGCACCCCGTCGTTGAGGAACATGGCGTACACGTCGTAGCTGTTGAGACTATGGCGCATGGAGGTCAGCTCGTCATAGTGGATTACGCTGACCAATGGATGCAACACCGGCGCGCCGATGTATTGTGCGTAGTCGTTGACAGAGCGTACTTGCAAGATTTTAGTCATAACTTTCTGTGTGTTTTTTGTAGAGAGTTTTGCACACAGCCATTCTGTTCTTTTTTTGACAGTGTTGACTGTGTTTTCCTGCTTGCAAAACTATACAAAATCACAACATCTGTATTAGTTAAAATTGCAATATTCAGATTTTTTGCCGACAATGTGCGGATCGTTTGTTATGGAATTACAGCCGTTTTCTATTTGTAAATCATTTACTTCAATTTTCCATACACATCGTCATCAACAGGCTCCAACCATTCGTTGCCGGCACTTTCCTGCACATCTTTGTGATATGTGAGATGTTGCATCCAGCTGTCCTTGGCGGCGCCGTGCCAATGCTTAACACCCTCAGGAATCTCAACAGTTACTCCAGGCTCCAATTTGACAGCAGGCTTACCCCACTCCTGATACCAGCCGCGTCCATACACACAAACCAAAACCTGCACCTGTTTATGGTGTATGTGCCAGTTGTTTCGGCAGCCAGGTTCAAAAGTCACGTTCACCATGTCGCCATCATAGGGCGCAATATAACTGTTACCAATGAAATACTGGGCATAAGCTGTATTCGGCTCGCCCCTTCGCCAGCTTGACTTCAAATCCACATAATTTTGAACGAATATGTCGCTGGCAAGGATGTCGTTGACAGAATCGCTGACACACAACTTCTGTATGGCCGCTGCAACGCGATGCGCTTCCATTTTGCCGACTCTCTCCTGCAGCACTCTCGGAATGGCAAGCAACTGCGCATCGGTCAGGCCCATGTTCCGCGCACCGTTCACATGGGCTGCAATCTGCGGCTCAACACTTTCCAGACCGGCCAGTGCACTTACGGTAACCAACTCACGGTCGGCAAATGTGAGATTGTCGCGGGCAAATATGTCGCCGAAAAGGTGGGCCTTGAGATAGTAGTCTTCGGCAGGGCAGAAAGCATAGTCGAAAGGCTGACCGCTCAGTTTTGTCTGCACTTCGGTGCCCTGCTTCAACGCGTCATAATTAGAAGCCATTGGTGAGGCGTCTTTCCCGGCTTCCGTTTTCAGGCCTTTAGCATCTCGCTCTGCGATGACTTTCTGCAATGTGCCCAGAGCGTTGAGCGAGCGTGGAAAGCCGGTGTAGGCGTATAATTGAGAAAGAGCCTCCTTGATCTGACTTACAGTAAGTCCGACGTCTAAGCCTTCGTTGATGGAATTTTCCAAGGCATCGTAGTCGGATTTTGCCTCGTTACAAGCAATAGCCGTCATGGCAGCGGCCTGTTCCTGATTAAATGTCAAAGTGTCCATATCTTTTTTGTTTGTTTTTTCTTTTACTGATGTGCAGGCTGTGGACATGATTGCAGCAGACGCACATACAACGGCTGTTAAAAACATTATTCTTCTCATAATTTTCCTATTTGATGCCTAATATCTTATGAATATAGGCCGCAAAAAAACAAAAATCCACAAAGAAAAAGTTTCACTTTTTACGGAAATTCATTCACATTTTCCACAATTGTCATGATGATGCCATTACTTTTCTTCTTTATCTTGTTGATGCTGGTTTATGTCAGGACAGACGTTGTCAGTCTCACGATAAAAAAACATTGCTGTACGATAAAATCAAGTTTTAGAGACAATAACGATTCAAGAAATTGTGAATTATTGGTGTCAGGTAAAACTTTTTCGTGAATATAGGAAAGATTGTTTTTTTGAGCATCAATTTTAAAATTACTTGATGTAACCTATTTTTTTAGTTTCACGAATAGTATTACGGATGAAGAAATAAAAAAGTATCTTTGCGCTGTAAAAAAATAATTATGACCATACAAGAAGCCATCATCTCCCGTCACAGCGTACGGCAATACATTGAGAAACCCATTGAGGAAGAAAAAATCAGCCAACTGCGTGAACTTATAGAAGAATGCAACCGCGCGGGCAGCCTGCACATCCAGCTCGTTACCGATGAGCCGAAAGCCTTCTCCAACGGTCTCGCCAAATATGGAAAATTCACCGGCATAAGCAATTATATCGTCATGGCATGTAAGAAAGGCGATGAAACCACCCTCGGCTACTACGGCGAGCATATTGTCCTCGTAGCGCAGACATTAGGGTTGAACACCTGCTGGGTTGGCCTTACATTCAGTAACCAAAAGGACACCTACACACTTTTGCCAGATGAACGACTGGCTTGTGTTGTTGCGCTTGGCTACGGGGCCACACAAGGCACGCAACACCCGCAGAAGAAGAGTGTAACAGACGTGTCGAAAGCCCCGGACAATGCCCCTGAATGGTTCGTGCGTGGCGTGGAAGCCGCTCTGCTCGCCCCGACCGCTGTCAACCAGCAGAAATTTGAATTTATCCTTCATGGAGACAACAAGGTGCAGGCCAAGGCGAAATTTTCATTAGTCGGCTATGCCGCAATTGATCTTGGCATCGCAAAACGCCATTTTGAAATCGGTGCCGGAAAAGAGAATTTCGAGTGGGTGTGAGGTTTTTGAACACGCCAGTATGAACATAGATTCTGATGGAATGACCTTAAAGACCGCAATTCCGACCGCACCTGCTTTTTGAGCAATGGTCATGACTTCATTTGGTGGTAGAGTAGGACATGTCTGCCCAACTATGAGACCAACAGCCACTGTTGCAATCTCGACAATCTTCAGTAAAAAGCCACTATTCAAGCAGCTGAACTTACGTGATTGTCAGTGTCATTGCCGTTTCACTGTTTTCCCTGCGATGTAAGGCGGAGAAGATTAACGCAGTCAATAAATTTTCCCAAACGAATTGCAGAGCATCACCGCACAAAGTTTGTAAACACCACCTCCTCCTTTTTGGGCAGTCCGCTGTGTCCGCGTTCTGCTGTTATGGCACGAATCAGGAAGGCCATGTTGCGTCCGAGAATTCGCATATTCTGAAGACCTTCCTCGTCTTGCACAACCTGCTCTGGAGTGTTGCCGTGCAACCACGTATGTCTTTGTAACCTATGTGTATTATCTCGGCTTCCACACCGTTTTTCTCTAATTCATCAACTATTTCCTTAAGTGCTGTGTATGTGCAGCCTTTGGCTTTAGGGCTGCCGTTGACAAGCAAAACTTTCATACGTATGTTTTTTTGTTTGCAAATACAATGTTTTTACATCAATGAATAGAACCCATTTCATAATCTTTTTGACTTCTGAACACTATGTTTTTCAGCCTTTAATTGGCAAAATTCTGGCCAACAGGGGAGATTGTGAAAGAGCCGCTAACAGACTTTTTTGGTTGTCTGATGCGGCAACATATCGACACCTTCGCTGTTTCGTGCAGGACTTTCGCGGGCACAGCGAAGACATTTCACGTGCAGCAAATAATTTTGTGTATCTTTGCGGTGTCAATAACTGCTAAAACATCATCACATGGGAAAATTTGAATTAATATCGCTGCCTTACGCGGTGACGGACCTGGAGCCAGTCATTTCGGCCCAGACCATAGGATTTCACCATGGCAAACACCTTCAAGGGTATGTCAACAATCTGAACACAGCCATCGAAGGGACGCCATTTGAAGAAATGGAGCTTGAAGAAATTGTGAGGAAAGCCTCCGGCGGGACACTCAACAATGCGGGACAGACCTTGAACCACAACCTTTATTTCTCGCAGTTTCGCAAGGCTGCGACAGACAACAGGCCCACAGGTGAGCTTGCAGCTGCAATTGAGGCTCAGTTCGGCTCTTTTGAAGCCTTCCAAAAAGAGTTCGTCAATGCGGGAGTGACTCTTTTCGGTTCCGGCTGGGTGTGGCTTTCCGCCGACAACAACGGGCAACTCTTCATCACACAGGAGACAAACGCCGCAAACCCGATACTAAGAGGATACAAGCCTCTTCTCACTTTCGATGTATGGGAACACGCCTACTATCTCGACTACCAAAACCGGCGCCCCGACCACCTGAACGCCCTGTGGCAAATTGTAAACTGGGATGTGGTTGAAAGTCGCTATCGCGCCTAATGACGCACACGCAATTGTAAAATATTGATGTGAAATCAACACTTTACAAGCGAGAATAGGTAAGTTACGATTGAAGTGAAAAATATACTTCCGTAACAGATGTTACACTTTGTTCGACACGTGGGTTCTATTTTTGCCGCATCATTTGTAACACTAAAAAACCGCGAATATGAACGAGAAAATGTTTTGTTTCCAGTGTCAGGAAACCGCCGGAGGCACCGGCTGCAAGATTTCGGGCGTGTGCGGCAAGAACCCGCAAGTGGCTCACGCACAGGATCTGCTGATCTATGCCCTCAAAGGACTCGGCGTCATCGCCAACCATCACCAACACGGCTGTGGCCACGACTACTGCGATTTCCGCAAGAGCATCCACGCCTTCGTGAACGACGCGTTGTTTTCGACCATCACCAACGCCAACTTCGA
>CADBQG010000075.1 GCA_902796805.1 uncultured Bacteroidota bacterium | reverse complement strand
TTGGCGGACCGGACGAGACTCGAACTCGCGACCCCATGCGTGACAGGCATGTATTCTAACCAAACTGAACTACCGATCCGTTTGTCAAATTGACGGCGCAAAGATACACTTTTTTTCTATTTGTCAATATGTGTTGGCATATTTTTTTTAAATATTTTCAACGTATTTATTTTCAATAATTTACAACCTCCAACACTTTTGTTAGAACCTCCATGTCATGCCAAAATAGTACATAAACGGCAGTTGGTAGACAATATCGTTGGTAATTCTGTTCACATAGAACACATTTTTATAGTTATAAGTGTTGGTAACAGAAGCGCTCAATTCCAAAGACTGGCGCTGCGACAGGAAGAACTTTTTCTTGACACCGAGGTCTAACCTGTGGTAGCTGGGAAGTCGCGCGGCGTTGAAGTCGGCGAGGAGGAAGTAGAGACTCTCGTTAGCCGAAACATAGTCGTCGTTGATGTTCACCGGGTTGTAGTGCGGGTAATATGCCTGTGTCTGGGTGAACGGGAAGCCGGTGCCGAAGTTCCACCTGCAGTTTATTTCCCATGAGCGACGCTTGCCGAACGCGTAAGATGCAACGAGGTTGATGTTGTGGCGGCGGTCGAAGTGAGGATGGTAGTCGATCTTGCCGTCGGTGCGGTTAACCCAGCCGAGCGAATAGACGAACCACAGGTAAACACCCTTGTTTTCGTACTTCAGCGACACGTCGCCACCGTAGGCATTGCCTTTCTCCCAAATGAATTCGTGGTCGTCGGCGAACATTTTGTACCTGTTGGCAGAAATCAACTGCGAAAAATTCTTGTAATAGCCCTCCAAGTTGATGCTCAAGGACGGGATCGGGTCGTATTCGATACCCAACACGGCGTGCTGCGACTTCTGAAGGCGGCCCTTGATCTCCTCCGCGCTGTTCAAAAGCCCCTGCGGAAGCAGTGCGCTCTCGAGCGGCGAAGACACAAAGCCGTTGAAAAGGCTCACCACATCCTGATCGGAACTTATCGCAACGAGGTTCTGTGAGTACATTCCGGCAGCGAGTTTCAGGCGCAGATTGTTGAGAATGTTGTACTTGATTGCAAGTCTCGGCTCGGGCGAAACCTCGCCCAAAGAAAAGTAGCACTGAAGCCTGAAGCCCGGCTCAATAAGCAGCTTGTTGCGGAAATTGTACTTGTATTTTACAAATATCGAGAGGTCTGTCGTGTGGTCTTCTATAATCTTTGGCGAATGATAGATTGTGAAATACTGGTAGTCGGTGTTATATCCCACAACGTCCATGCCCACCTTGAGCAGGCTTTTGCCGAGATAGTAGTTGAAGCCGAGGTTGAAGGTGAAGCCGCCCATGGAACTCGTGCGCGGGTCGAAGTTCTCGTCCTTGAGGGTCGAGGTGTACTTGGAATATGCGAGCGAGCCCTCGATTGTTGTGGGGGCGTCGCCGGGAACGATCAGGAAATTCGTGCCCACACCCCAGTTCTTCCATCCGTAGTTAGCCACGTTGTAGTTCACCCTGTCGTCGAAGTTGAAGCCGAAGACGTTCCATTTTGTGCCGTTGAGGGTCGAAAGCGTTATCTTCCCGTAGAGGTCGTAGAAATTGTAGGGCAGGCCTTCGCTGTTTTTTATATAAGGGTAGAACACTTTCGACGACTGTTGCAGGTAGGACCCTTTCCCTGACAAGATGAAACTGAGGGCTGTCTTCCTGTTTTCCTTTAGTTTGACCAAAGGTCCTTCGAGAAGAACCTGCGCACCGATGTTGCTGACGTCAACCTTGCCGGAGAAACGCCTCTTGTTGCCGTCGCGCGTCCTTATGTCCATCACCGACGAGATTCTGCCGCCGAACTCAGCGCCGAAACCACCTGTGTAAACATCAGCACTGCTCATAATGTCCATGTCGAAGACAGAGAAGATTCCTATGGAGTGGAACGGGTTGAAGAGCAACACCCCGTCCATGAGAAGCATGTTCTGCACCGGCGTGCCTCCGCGCACGTAGAGCTGGCCGCCCTGGTCGCCGGTTGAGATTATGCCTGGGAGGACCTGAAGGTACTGCGCGAAGTCGGGCTGTCCGCCGATGGCGGGCATCTTGCCCATGTCTTTTGGAGTGACACTGATCACCGATGTGCGGGTTTCCTGCTCCTTCCTGGTGTTCTCGCCCATAATCTGCACCGCGTCCAGCGTCTGCGAGGCGGGTGAGAGACTATATCTTTTCGTGATGGTCTTTCCGCTTGAAATCTCCAAGGTGTCGAGAATGTCGATATAGCCGAGGTGCGAAACCTTCACGACATACGTGCCGTTGGGAATCTTGTTGATAAGAAATGCCCCGTTTCCGTCCGACAACGCGCCGTGGGATGTTTCGGTCAGCTGTATGGAACAATATGGCAAGTTTTCGCCGCTCGCCTCGTCGTATGTAAACCCCTTGAGTACCGATGTCTGCGCAAAGACGCCGCCTGCCGCGGCGACGAGCGCTATGAGCAATTGTAACTTCTTGATCATAAATTAGTCTTGGATGCTTTATTTCAATAAAAGTTGCAAAATTACAAATTTTATCACTATTGCCCCGTGAAAAATTCACAAGATTTATCAAAACAGACGGCGCAGTTAAATGTCCTTTCCCGTAAGTTTGATTGCAGCAAGGTAAGGCGATATTTCCCGGTTCTTTATTCTCGGCAGAAGGTCTTTTATGCCGGCTTGAATATCTTCACTGTTATAAAATCTGTTCTGAAGGGTGAAGTCAATCCAGTTGTAGAATATGTTGACAAGCTGTGTGGTGCGGTTTTCCTCGAAACTGCCGTTGGCCTTTGTGATGGATGAGAAGTCAGATATCGTCTGCCACACATTGTCGATGGCGAAGTTCTCGATGGCGGAGCATATTCCCACTGGCACTTCCCAGCCGTTGCCGGTCTTGGGGAAGAGTTTGAGTGCGGCGCGGTACTGCGACTGCGCCGCGCGGGCCTTTGCGAGGTTGTCGCCGTCAGCCTTGTTGATGACCAATGCGTCGGCCATCTCCATGATGCCCCTTTTGATGCCCTGCAGCTCGTCGCCGGCGCCTGCAAGCATGAGCAGGAGGAAGAAGTCGACCATCGACTTCACGGCGGTTTCAGACTGCCCCACGCCCACGGTCTCGACTATGATGATGTCGAAGCCGGCGGCCTCGCAGAGAATCATCGACTCGCGGGTCTTGCGCGCAACGCCGCCCAGCGCGGAACCCGAGGGCGAGGGACGTATGAAAGCGTTGGGGTCAACGGAGAGTGTCTCCATTCGCGTCTTGTCGCCCAGTATGCTCCCTTTCGTGCGTTCGCTCGACGGGTCGATGGCCAAAACGGCCAGCTTGTGCCCTATCTTGGTCAGCATTCCGCCAAACGACTCAATGAAGGTGCTTTTCCCGACACCTGGAACGCCGGTAATGCCGATGCGGAGGGAGTTGCCGGAGTGTGGCAGACAGCGCTCTATGATTTCCTGCGCCATGTCGATGTGCGCCGGGTTGTCGCTTTCTACCATGGTTATGGCCCGGCTCAATATAGTGCGATTGCCCGACAGAATGCCGTCAACGTAGCCGTCGGCAGTGAGCTCGGCCTTCTTGTGTCGCCTGTAATACGGGTTCACCTGCACGGGCTGGTCAACCCCTGCACGCTCCTTCAACGCCGACTCGTAATATGGGTTCGCCATGGCTCACTTTCCGCTAAAGTTGTAGTCAACAGCGTCGCGCATTGTCTCGAAATAATGGAAGGTCATGCCTTCGATGAAGTTCTCCTTGATGTCGTCGATGTCTTTCCTGTTTTCCTTCGACAGCACTATGTCGAAAATGCCGCAGCGCTTTGCCGCAAGTATCTTTTCCTTGATACCGCCAACGGGGAGCAATTTCCCACGTAGCGTTATCTCCCCGGTCATGGCAATCTTCTCGCGCACAGGCTTTTTTGTGTATGCCGACACAAGGGCGGTGAGGATGGTGATGCCTGCCGAAGGGCCGTCTTTCGGGGTGGCTCCCTCGGGCACATGGATATGGACTTTCTTCGATGTGAAGTCCTCGTCTTTTATCCCGTATTCAGCCGCGTGTGCCTTAAGATACTCGAAAGCTATTGTTGCCGACTCCTTCATCACGTCGCCGAGGTTTCCGGTAAGGGTCATCTCCCCTTTTCCAGCACTCGTGAGAGCCTCCACGAAAAGGATTTCTCCGCCTACCGAAGTCCAGGCCAAGCCGGTGGCAACGCCGTAAACGTCCTTGTCCAAAACCTTCTCTATCTGGAAGATTGGTGAACCGAGAATTTCTTTGAGATCTTCGGGTTTCACAGTATTGTCGATTTTGCCGTCCTGGGCGTACTGCGCGGCTCGCTTGCGGATTATCTTTGCCAACGTGCGCTCCAGTCCGCGGACACCGGCCTCGCGGGTGTAGTCGCTTATGACTTTTTCGACCGTTTCGTCGGGAATGGCCAGCAACTCCGGAGAAAGTCCATTGTCTTCAAGCTGCTTGGGGATAAGGTGCTTTGTGGCTATCGCAAGTTTTTCTTCGGCGAGGTATCCCGGAATGTCGATGACCTCCATTCTGTCGAGGAGGGCAGGATGTATATTGTTTAGATTGTTGGCTGTTGCTATGAAGAGAACACGCGACAGGTCGAAGGGTGTCTCGAGGTAGTTGTCGTTGAAGGCGCTGTTCTGCTCGGGATCCATCACTTCGAGCAGCGCGGCCGACGGGTCGCCGTTGACGTTCATGCCCGACACCTTGTCGATCTCGTCGAGGACGAACACCGGGTTCGCGTATCCTGCGTTGCGGAGGTTCTGGATGATTCTTCCCGGCATCGCGCCGATGTATGTCTTCCTGTGCCCTCTGATCTCAGCCTCGTCGTGGACGCCGCCGAGAGAGATGCGCACATATTTCCTTCCAATCGCCTCGGCAATGGAACGCCCGAGCGAGGTTTTTCCCACTCCAGGAGGCCCTGCAAGGCACAATATGGGCGATTTCATGTCGCCTTTCAGCTTCAGTACCGCTAAATATTCCACAATCCTCTCCTTCACCTTGTCGAGGCCGTAGTGATCCTTGTCGAGAATCTCGCGAGTCCTCTTAAGGTCGAGGTTGTCTTCACTGTACTCGTTCCAAGGCAGGTCCACAAAGAGCTCGAGATAGTTGAGCTGCAGCGAGTAATCGGGCGACATATAGTTCGTGCGCTGCAGTTTCTTCAGCTCCTTGTCGAAAATCTCGGCGGTTTCAGGCCCCCACTTTTTCATGGCGGCGCGCTCCTTGAGGTCGTCATAGTCCTTCTCGGAGGTTGGCCCGCCGAGTTCTTCCTGAATGGTCTTCATCTGCTGGTTCAGGATGTACTCGCGCTGTTGCTTCTCAAGCTCTTTGTTCGACTTGGTGTGAATCTGGTGTTTGATCTCCACCACTTGGAGTTCATGCTGCAAGATGCTGAGCACAAGCTCGGTACGCTCTGTTATATCCCGTGTCTCAAGCACTTTCTGCTTTTCTGCAACTGGTGCCGACACATTCGACACAAGGAAGTTCATCAAAAAGGTCTCGCTTTCAATGTTGTTGATAGCGGTGAGGGCGTCTCGGGGTATGTTGGGGGTGAACTGTATAATGTTGCCTGTCGTCTCGCGGATGCGGATCATCTGCTCGCGGAAATAGTCGCTGTTTTTCACATCTTCGTCGGCGTCGTTGGTCTCGTAAGGTATTACCACGCACTTGTAGAAGGGCCGCGACTGTGTTATCTTCCCGATCTCGAAGGGTTTCACTCCCTGTACAACCATCATAATGTTGTCGTCGGGCATGTTTATGGTTTTAAGCACCCTGGCGACGGTGCCCACGCGGTACATGTCCTTTATCGTGGGGTCGTCGACCTCGTTCGCGCGCTGCGCCACCACGCCTATGAGTTCGTGCTTTTTCTCGGTGCACTCGCGTGCGAGCTTCAGCGACTTCTCGCGCCCTATTGTTATGGGTATCACCATGCCCGGGAAAAGCACTGTGTTCCGCATGGGCAGAAGCGCAACCTCCTCGGGCATCTCCTCCGCAAAAAGCCTCTTCTCATCTTCCGCCGACAGAATAGGAATGACACTCGTCTCGGCGCCTATGAAACCACCTGCTGCAAGAATATCCTTTATCATCTCAATATGTTACATACAAAAACTGACCTTTTTCGGGCTACAAAAAAGGTCAGCAAAAGTACAAAAATATACTGTTTATTTATCCTTGCCCTGATCGAAATGACGGGCGTATTTGTTGCGGAACTTGTCGACACGTCCGGCGGTGTCAACCAACTTCATCTTTCCGGTGAAGAACGGGTGCGATGTGCTTGAAATCTCTAACTTTACCAGAGGATATTCGTTGCCGTCTTCCCAAACGATGGTGTCCTTCGTGTTAACTGTTGATTTCGTAAGGAAGGCATACTCGTTCGACATGTCCTTGAAAACCACAGTTCTATACTCTTTTGGATGGATGTCTTTTTTCATATCTACTGTTGTTTTTTCTCTGTAAAATTTCGGACGGCAAAGATACACTTTTTTTGATATAAACAATATCCTTTACCAAATAATTTTCAACCATTTGCCATCTTTCCAAAAAAAGACGGTGCCCGAATGGACACCGTCCGTAAGATTATGGAAACGTCTTCACTTATCCAACCAGCTCGTCGCGTTGAAAATTCAGCGGGAAAGACACAATGTTCTCCTCTTCGTTGCTGAACACGAAGTTGATTGTGATTGTGTCGTTTGCAACGTCGTAAGTGAATGTTATCTCGTAGTCGATGGGGTCACCGTTCTCGTCCATGCCCACTGCTGTAAGGGTACCGGTGTACGTGCCGCCGTTGTATTCGTATGCGAGGTCCATCTGCTCGATCTGCTCCATTGTGTACTCGCCGTCGGCTTCCACCATCTGCCACATCTCTATGTTGTCGGAGAATGTGATGTGGGCATACTCATCGCCGAAATTGAGGTGGAAAACCATATTTGCGTCGAGGCCTTCAGGAAGCTGTATTGAATAGTCGTCGAAGTTCATGCCGGTCATGGCAGAGAGAAGATCCTCCAAAGGAAGGTTTGCGGTCCAGCTGGTACCGGTAAGGTCTGATGTTGTTGCCACCCTGGGTGTGGGCTGGAACTCCTCGGTGGTGATTGGGGTTTTCTCACATGATGAGAAGCAGAGCGCGATGGCTGCAAGTGCGATAACAAAAATGTTTTTCTTCATAATTTTTTTTTGATTTTGATGAATTACGTTTTATTTGATGTTTTTTTGTTGTTTCTGTAAATAAGAACGCAAAGGTTGTCCGGAAAACTACATCCGCCTTCGTTTTTTTTATTGCCTGTCGAATATCATCTGGTAGCTGATGTTGCCAAGACTACTGTCCAAATCGTTGCAGGTTATTATCATGCTGCTGGTCGATATCCAGTTCACATTCCAATTTGTTTCATTAGGCAGCAGCGGGCTGGATAGTTCACCGTCTCCTGACAGTGTCCACCCTGCCTCGTCTGAATAGCTTGCGCCGTCAAGGGGCTGGATGGTGAGCGTGAGCATTCCGTTGTCGGAGAATGTGTACAGCATGTTTCCAAAGACCTCGTCGGGGACGTGGGGCTCGCTGTTGTGCGGGACTCCGTCGGCGTCGGTCTCTATCCAAGTCAGGGTGTTGAAGTTCCACGTCCCGATGATGAGTTCGGCGGTGGTCTTCGTGGGCGAAGAGGCGTATGCCATGCCGTTCCACTTTCCCGTGTCTTTGTCATAGCTTACAACCACAGTCAGTCCTTGCCTCTCCTTTTCCTTCATCCAGGCAATCATCTCGTCGCGGTTGGAGGTCGAAAACGACGACGACTTGCGCTGCGGCTGCTCGTAGTAGGTGGTCTGGCACATATTATAGAAGACAACCTCATTGCCTTCGCGGGCGTAGTCGCACACCATGTCGAGGAATTTGTCCCACTGCGCGTTTGTCTTCAGTTCCTGCCTGTTCTCGTGGTCGCCCACCGAGTAGATTATGACGCGTTCCTTGGGTGTGTTGTCTTCCGAGAGGGCCGGTTCGGGGCCGCAGGCGGTGTAAGAGAGCGCGAGAATGGCCGTGATGACCGCAAATATTGTTGATCTGTTCATATCGTCTATTGTTTTTTCATTTTTCTAAGTTGATAATCCAGAAGGGCGTCGTATTGCCGTTCGGAGTCGATGCGGTAGAACGCCACTGTTCGCCGTGCGTGCGACGCCACCACGCGGAGCGCCGTCCTGCCGTTCCATCCGGTTCTTTTGGCCGGGTCAGTGAATTCGCCGAGCCAGCTTGTGGAGCCCGAATCGCCGCGAATGTCGAGTTCCTTCTTTACTCTCTCCCAGGCCGCGTTGTCATCCGCCACAACAAGCACAACGTCAACGCGCACGGAGTCGTTGAGGGCGAAGCCGCTGACCTGCGCCACGGTGAGATCCTGTTGCGGGGAATAACGTTTGTAGACTTCGTTCTGCGCAAAGGACAATGCCGGCAGCAGCATCAATATAAATATGTAAAGTTTCTTTTTCATCATTCCATAAGCATTTCCGCAGCCAGTGCCACCCATTGCGAGTCTGACGTGCCAACGCGATTGCAGTACACCTTCTCGAAACTTGCGGAAGGCCTTTGCAGAGTGGATACAGTCACCACGGCGGTAACCAACACTATCAAGAGCATTGCCGCCACGGTGAGGGCGCGCCTGCGGTTGCGTTTCCACGCGGGATACCCGGCGGCCAGCATCCTGCCGTACTTCCGGGCCTCCACCTGCTGCCATAATTCGTCAAATTGGTTCTCGGTCATATATTCATCGATTTTTTCAGTTTCTCTCTTATCCTTACAAGCCTCACGCTCACGTTATTCACAGTCATGTCCACATGCGAGGCTATCTCTTCGTAGTTGTAGCCTTCCAACTGAAGCCTGACGATAGTCCGGTCGGGTTCGCCAAGAAGGTCTATATGCTCGTGAAGTTCGCGGATCAGCGTCCGGTCCTCCTCTGGCTTCTCGTAGTCGTCGGGCAGTTCCACGGTCTCCTTCACGCGCCGGAGCGTGTCGATTACCGCGTTGCGCGAAATCTTCCAGGTAAGCGCCGCCTGCTGCACCTTCGGCAGCGAGAGCAGTCGCTCATGGTCGCGCCACAGCGCACAGGCCACTTCCTGGAACAGGTCGTCGATGTCGACACCCTGCCTGCTGTGGCGCCGGCACACCGAATAAATCAACCCACGGTAGCGGTGCAGCATTGCCTCAAATGGATCACGTGAACTCACAATCTTAATAACGAAGATTCTCGCGAAAAAACTACACCTGTTGATTTTTTTTTCATCAAACACCGTCGCCTGGCCAACTGCTGGCCAAACTTCACCTTGCATTACATAATATTTGTCGGCAGACAAAACTCAGGTCTATGAAAGGCTTCTTTCCAACAAAATTCCTCCAAAAAATCGATTGGTGATAAAAATGAGTATCTTTGCCGCTGCTTTTTTTACAGGTAGTTGTTGAATATCATTTTGATGAAGTCGTTTAAAGATATATTGCCGAACATAATAAAAGTAACGTTGTTCCTGGGACTCGGCCTCCTGTTTGTCTGGCTCTCCGTGAAGGACCTGAGCGAAGACGATGTCAACATCATATTCTCATCAATGAGGCTTGTGAACAATCCCCAGGGTTGGCTTTTCATCACCTTGTCGGCCTTGTCGCTCATAGGCGCCGACACAATCCGCTCGTTCAGGGCGCGCCAGATGTTGGTGACAAACGGATACAGGCCGAGGGTCTCTATGACGTTCTACTCTGTGATGGTGTGCTACCTCGCCAACCTTGCGGTGCCGCGCCTCGGGGAGATTCTCCGTTGCACTTTTCTGCAAAGATACGAGAACATACCGTTTCAAAAGTCGCTCGGGACTGTCATTCTCGAGCGCACAATAGACTTGGTGTGCTGGTTGCTGCTTTTCGTCATAGCCTTCTCCATGAACACGACGTTGCTGTCGCAGATAGTGGTGAATCAGGAGACAGGAATCACTTTGCAGGAGTGGTTCCGCTCAAGAGGGATGAACTTGATTGGAAACCACACGCTCTTCCTACTTATGGGTGCATTTGCACTGTTTGTGGCAATTTTGGCCTTGACGAAGAGATTTTGGCAGAACAACAGGTTCATGATCAAGGTTCTGGGTTTTCTGAAAGAGATGTGGCGGAGTTTCATCTCCGTGAAGGACATGAAGCGACCGTGGCTTTTTCTTTTCTGGACAGTGGCCATGTGGGTGCTTTATTTCTTCGGCACGTACTTCTTTTTCTTCTCGCTGCCGTACCTCCGCCATGTAGGCCCTGCGGCGGCCTTCACAGTACTGGTTTTCGGCACCATAGCGTTCATGGTGTCCCAGGGCGGTCTTGGCTCGTATCCGCTGATAACGGCCGGCATCACGCTGCTATACGGCATATCATACCCGCAGGGTCTCGCCGCAGGCTGGATAGGCTGGCTGCTGCAAACCGCCGTGGCCCTCGTCATCGGACTGCTTACCCTCGCCGTAGTGCCGCTCTACCAGCGCCGCGACTCCCAGATAACAAAGGAAAATGATGACTGACTTCGTAAAACACATAGCAGACAAAATAGTAGGGCGCGACTTCTTCAGCCGTGAGGACAGTCCTCTTGCCGGAAAGAAGGTGGTGTTCACCAACGGCTGCTTCGACGTCATGCACTTCGGGCACGTGAGTTGCCTCGCGCAAGCGCGCAACATGGGCGACGCGCTCGTGGTGGGTCTCAACAGCGACGACTCCGTGAGACGACTGAAAGGTTCGGAAAGGCCTGTAAACTCCCAGAACGAGCGGGCAGCGGTGCTCGCCGCACTGGCAGCGGTTGACTTCGTGACAGTCTTCGACGAGGACACGCCCGAGAACCTGATTCGCGTTGTGAAGCCAGATGTGCTGGTCAAAGGCGGAGACTATGCAATAGACGAAATAGCGGGGGCTGACTTCGTGATTCAGCATGGCGGCAGAGTCTCAACAATACCTTTTGTAGAAGGATTTTCTTCAACCTCAATAATAAAAAAGATCAGAGACAATGAATAGAATCATCTTGGCGATATTTGCCGTGGTGCCTGTCTTGATGTTCGCGCAGAACGCCGACATCACAATCCTCACACAGAACGAAGCACTTGCCAACCCCGGCGCCTGCGGTGCAGCCGACATTGACCAGATTGCGCCCTACCCTTTCTTCGAGGAGACCTACCAGATTCCTGCTTTCAGCCTTTACGACGAATACTGGGACACATCTCATCTGCGCAGCAGAGCCATAAACATCCCGTTCTCCAACGACAGGCTCATGCTCATGCTGGTGCAGGACGCCAACAACCCTTTTGCCATGCCGTGCCGCTTCGAGAATGTCAAAACCAAATACGGCCCCACTAAGAAAGGAGACTTCCACCCCGGCATTGACTTACAGACCGAGTCGCAGACTTTAGTGAAAAGCTGCTTCGACGGACTGGTGCGCGTGGCAAACAGCTACGGCAGTTACGGGAACATGGTTGTGGTAAGACACTACAACGGGTTGGAGACGGTCTATGCCCACCTCGGCAAACTCTGCGTGAAAACCGGGCAGTTCGTGAACGCCGGGCAGGTGATCGGGCAGATGGGGACCCCGGCAGGCAGCGCCCTCTGCAACCTCCATTTTGAAACACGCCTGCTCAACGAGCCATTCGACCCGGAACTCATCATCGACTTTGAGGAGGAGGACATACTGCAAAACAACATAGCGCTGATGTCGCGCGACTTCAACATAGTGCCTGTCGACTCTGTAAAAGCGAGGAAAACACAAACGCAGCCGAGCACTGCCAAGCCATCCGCCAAACCGGAAGTGGATGCAAAACAACCAACGGCGGCTGAAGTTCAGAAACCTGCTGAAGCAGCCCCGGCGAAGCCTGCGGCAGGCAACGCTGAAACCAATGCGCAGCAAAACACCGAAGACACAGTTTACCACACGGTTAAACCCGGCGAAAATCTGTACCGCATCTCATTGAAATACAACACCACAGTTGAAAAAATCCTTCAACTCAACAATCTTCCGAACGCCGACAGGATAGTGGAGGGACAACGGCTGCGCGTAAGGTAACAAACATGGAAAAACTTCTGCAAATAGAGGGTCTTTCGTTAGAACTCAAGCGAGACAAGGAATGGAATCCCATTCTGAGCGACGTGAGTTTCACTCTCGAAAAGGGAGAGACTTTGGGCATTGTTGGGGAGTCGGGATCGGGGAAGTCCGTGACAGCCCTCTCCATAATGCAGCTTCTGAATCCTGGCATTGCGCGGTATCCGAGCGGCAAAATCCTCTTCCGGGATGAGGAAGGCGCGCCTACGATCGACGTTCTCACCTGCGGCGAGGAAAAGCTGCAAGCCTTGAGAGGCAACAAGATAGGCATGATTTTCCAGGAACCCATGACCTCGCTGAACCCTGTACTCAAATGCGGATTCCAGATCACAGAGCAAATCCGGCTACACACCAAGTGCAGCAAGAAGGAAGCACGGGACAGGGTACTGGAACTGTTCAACGAGGTGGGGCTGCCGCGCCCGTCGCAGATTTTCGACTCCTTCCCGCATGAACTTTCGGGCGGACAGAAGCAGCGTGTGATGATTGCCATGGCCATGAGTTGCAACCCGAGGCTGCTCATCGCCGACGAGCCGACCACCGCCCTCGATGTAACAATACAGAAGAAAATCCTCGAGCTTATAAGGGAACTGCAAAGCAGGTATGAGATGGGCGTGCTGTTCATATCACACGATCTCGGGGTGATTGCCGAAATAGCCGACCGCGCCTTGGTGATGTACAAAGGCGGTGTGGTGGAGGAGAACACCGTAAGAAATATATTCCTCAACCCGCAGCACAATTACACGAGACAGCTTTTGGCCAGCCGCCCCCAGATGTCGGTGCGCCTGAAGAGACTGCCGCGCGTGTCTGACTTTGAAGGCCGGCAGAACGCTGAAATAGGACAAATAATTGAGACTCTGAAGGTTGCCGATGAAGAACGTGCCGCTGCACACCGAAAACTCTATTCCGGAGAAAAAATCATCTCGATAAGAAACCTTACAAAACGCTACCCTGTGAGAAAACGCAAACTGTTCGAAAAACAACAGTATGTAAATGCTTTGAACAACATCAACATAGACGTCTTCGAAGGGGAAACTCTCGGGCTTGTGGGCGAGTCGGGGTGCGGCAAGACAACACTCGGGCGCTCAATGCTCCGCCTAATCGAGCCTGACAGCGGCAGCGTGTTCTACCGCGGCCGCGACCTTCTGCGGCTTCCGAATGACGAGATGCGCAAGATGAGAAAAGACCTCCAAATCATACTGCAAGACCCCTACTCTTCGTTGAACCAACGGCTTACAATTGGCGATGCACTCATCGAGCCGATGAAAGTACACGGAATATTGCCCGACGACGCGCAACGCAAGAAACGCGCCATCTCGCTTTTGGAAAGGGTGAGTCTCAACGAGTCGCATTTCTATCGGTATCCACATGAATTCTCAGGAGGACAGAGGCAGAGAATATCCATCGCGCGGGCCCTGGCGGTGAACCCCAAGTTCATAATCTGCGACGAGTCGGTGTCGGCCCTCGACGTATCGGTGCAGGCGCAAGTGCTCAACCTGCTCAACGAACTCAAGGAAGAATACAAGTTCACCTACATATTCATCTCCCACGACCTCTCCGTCGTGAAGTTCATGTCTGACAGAATCGTGGTCATGCAAAACGGAAACATCGTGGAGACTGGAGAGGCCGACGCACTGTGCAGCAACCCTGCAACTCCTTACACCAAGCAACTAATCAACGCAATACCCAAAGGAATCCTGTCATGAGCGAAGAAACTAAACTGAAATTTACCGCAATACTGAAAACTGTTGTCAGAATAGCGATAGGGGCGTTTTTCATCACCTCAGCGATTCTGAAACTGCTTTCCCTCGACACCTTTGAACTCTATATCTACAGCTTCAACATCTTCGGTTTCTCCCTCAGCACCGTGGCGGCGCGGGCGGTCATAGCTTGCGAACTGCTCGCCGGCGCCCTCATGATCTCGAAAATACATTACCGCGAGGCCTGGTGGCTGACGATGGCGATGCTTGCCGGATTCACACTGCTGCTCGTCTACACGGCATTGTTCCGCAACGACCAGAACTGCCATTGCCTCGGCGACATCGTTGAACTCAAGCCCTCGCTTTCGATAGTCAAAAACATCATTACGATTTTGCTCATGCTTCCGATCCGCAATGAAACCGACTATATGTTCAAGGGGAAAAAAGCCCTTTTAATCACATTTCTTGCTGCTTCTTTGGCGGTTCCCTTCGCGCTGTTCCCGACCGACAACGTGTACAACCTGTTCAAAAAGGGCGAGAAACCCGTTGACGAGGCGACTTTCAACGCATTCCTGCAGGATTCCGTCATGCGTAACGTAAACATTGCCGACGGCAACCACATAGTGGGTGTTCTCTCTTCAGGCTGCGAATTTTGCCGAATCAGTGCCTTGAAAATCAGCGAAATAGTTGAAAACAACGACCTTGACTCCAGCAAAGTTGTGTTCTTCGTCTGGGGTGGCGACAACTCTGTGGAAAAGTTCAAGTCTGAGACGAACACCGGAAAATTCCGCTATATACCCATCGATCCGCTTGTCGCCGTCAGAATGGTGAACGGCAGCTTCCCCACATATCTCTATGTATCTTCTGATGAAGAGATTGTGAGGACCGCCAGCTTGCGGCAGATGACTGAAAAGAGCGTTGTTGAACATCTTCGATAGAATAATGTCAAATTACAAGTCAATAAAATTCAGATTTATGTCAAGAATATTGAAAAAGACCATAGCGGCCGCAATGTCAATCCTTCTGGTTGTGAGTGCAGTGTCCTGCAAGAAAGAGTCATTGGGTTTGTTCATGCCCCAGAAAAAAATCGACAAGATTTATGTGAAATCAAATTCCGGGAATGTCTTGAAGCAGGAGTGGTCGTGGAACAACGGACTTCTCATGAAAATAGACCACTACATGTCGAACGGAAAGGTCATGGACTACACCGAGGAGTTTACTTACAACGGCAGCAGGATTGTCAGTGTTTCGGCTCGGGATGAAAGGCTTGACTATTATTATGAAGGAGAAAAGCTCTCAAGGATAGAATATTCGTTAAAAAACGCATATAAGGAGACTTACGAGTTGGTTTACGGGAAGAGTGCCGTGGACAAGATACTGATAACTGTGGAGGAGTCTGGAAGCAAGCCTGACAAACGCCTTCTCGCGCCACTGTGGGACGACGGTCTCAATGCTTGCATTGCCGACATCGCTGCCAAGACCGACTCAAAGGGCGTTCAGCGGGGCGAGATAAGGCTTCGTTGGGACGGCGGCAACGTTGTGCGCGCTGATATGGTCAGAAACACCGGCTCCACTGCTTCTTCCGACCCAACAATAACTTTCAACTACACGTATGACAAACAGAAGAACCCGTTCGGTAACCTTTTGTCGTTCAACATCGACAACATGTTCGACCGAACCGCCGTCAACGGGGGCTTCGAGGCCAACAACATCATGAGCGCCTACAGGACGGTGTTCAACGACGACCTGAACTCCTACCAGACCGAGTCGTGGACCTACGAATACGAGTACAAGAGCAAGTATCCGGTTTCGGTCAAGGAGGTTCACACCGACCACAGAGGACGTTCATCCAAGGGCGAAGAACTTGTAATCTCCTACCATTAAACAAGGCCGCATGACACTTTCAGGGCAAAAAACTGCCATTTTATACGATTTTTACCGGGAAAACGGATTCAGCAATTCCATAGACACTATTGCTGCAACGCTGAACATCAGCAAAAAGACGTTCTTCAACAGGTACGGCAGCAAGTACAATTCAATAGTTATGGCTTTTGGCCACTGGTTCTCTATTCTTGAGGGGAGGTGGCTTGAAATACAGGGGCACTGCAACAACGCCGTCGAGGAGCTTGTGATGTTCATGTACGCAACAAAGAAGACCATGGTGGAGGAGCGCCACTACTACGACCTCATCTTGAAAGAACGCTGTTTCCTGAAAAACAAGGCTTTTTTCAAAGACACCCTGATAACTATCCTTGGAAAAGGGAAGCAGAAGTTCTACGTCCATGATTCGCTTGACATGGACATGTATTCGGATTTTTTGTTGAACAACCTGTTTCTGATAGACGTTGAGGAGGACAAGCGGCCCGAGATGCTCAGGTATGTGCTCAGCGCGGCGCTCACTGAACGCGGGATGGAGATATTGTCGGAGACACCGTTCGGAAGCCATTAAACTTTCGGGCACATGCGACGTTCAATTTCCACCGAAAATATTTATTTTTGCCGCGAACATTATTTTGGAATGAAAAAAATAGTACTAATACTGACTGTTCTGCTGTCAATGGCGTCTGTGAGGGCGAGTTATCTGCTGATTCCCATGGACATGGGGCAGAGCAACCACCTCAAGGCTTACGGAATTGCATATTACGCGGTGGCAGGCGAGATTGAGATGAGCTGGCTGCTTAACTACCGTGGCGGCAGCTTCATGTGCGCCTACAACAGCTCCATTGAGAACGAGTGCGTGGTGCGCGGGGTCTCCTACGAGGTCATCGCCGACCTGCAGGCATCGCAGATTCTCAACGAGATAGCTGCGGTTGAGAACAATATGAACGAAATCCGGCTCACAAAAGAGCCGAAGATAGCGGTGTACTCCCCGAAGAACAAGCTGCCTTGGGACGACGCCGTTACCCTGGTGCTGACATACGCCGAAATCCCATACACTGTGATTTACGACGAGGAGGTGATAAAGGGCGAGCTGCCGAAATACGACTGGCTTCACCTGCATCACGAGGATTTCACGGGACAGTACGGCAAGTTCTGGGCCAACTTCCGCAACGCCAAGTGGTACCAGGACGACGTGAGAGAGAACGAGGAACGCGCGGCGCAGCTAGGCTTCGCCAAGGTGTCGCAGATGAAACTCGCCGTGGCCAAGGGCATCCGCGACTTCGTGGCGGGCGGCGGCTACCTCTTCGCCATGTGCTCCGGTCCCGACAGCTACGACATCGCGCTCGCCGCCGAGGGTGTGGATATCTGCGAGAAGATGTTCGACGGCGACCCCATGGACCCGCAGGCACAAAGCAAGCTCAACTACGACAACTGCTTCGCCTTCACTAACTTCAGGATCGAGACAAACCCATACGTGTATGAGGTCTCCGACATCGACGTGAACCCTTCACAGCACATCTCCAACAAGTCGAACGACTATTTCACGCTCTTCGAGTTCTCGGCAAAGTGGGATCCAGTGCCCACCATGCTGTGCCAGAACCACCTTCAGGTCATCCCTGGCTTCATGGGGCAGACCACGGCGTTCCGCAAGGAACTCATCAAGCCCACGGTAACAATCATGGGTGAGTGCGCATTCTTCAACGAAGCGCGCTATATTCACGGTGAATATGGCAAAGGGACTTGGACATTTTACTCCGGACACGATCCAGAGGACTACCAGCACCTTGTGAACGACGCCCCCACCGACCTCAACCTATTCCCCAACTCGGCCGGCTACCGCCTCATCCTCAACAACGTACTCTTCCCCGCCGCGAAAAAACAACAGCAGAAAACATAATTGCCTGTTTTCTCCATAAAAAATATATCTTTGTGCTTATTTTTGAAAATCAACAGTAAAATGAAAAATAAGATTTTATCCGCAGCCCTTTCCTTTCTCATAATTCTTTTGAGCGGAAGTTCACTCCTGTTCGGACAGAAAATAAAGCCCGCCGACGTTCCGGAGGATGTCATGCAGACATTCGACGATCAGTACTCATACATGAAAGTAAGTGGTTGGCAGATTGAAAACGGAAATTACGTTGCTTCAGTGAAAGACGGAAGCACCACCGGCAAGGTCTATATCTCGAAAGACGGCGAGTGGCTGCGCACCACGTTCAACGTACCGGCGCGCGAACTGCCCTCCTCCATCACCGACTTCGTGAAAGACAACTACCCTGACTTCGTAATCAGCACGAGCTGTCTTGAGGAGAAGGAAAACGAAAGCACGCACTACTATCTTGAGGTGAAGAAAGACGGCATCGGCACCAAGCCATCGGTGCTGACATTCGCCACCACCGGCGCAAACAAGCTGCTCTCGCGCACCGACCCCACCGACTTCGTCGACCCCACAAAGGAGCAGCCCGACAAGATAGCACTGGCAAAGGCCGCCGCCGAAGAGCGCCAGGCCGCGAAGGCCGAGGCGGCAAAGAAAGCAGCCGAGGAGAAGGCCGCCGCTGAAAAAGCGGCTAAATCAGCACCCGCACAGCCCAAACCTGCGGCAAAGCCCGCCGCCCCGGCCTCAAAACCGCAACAGGCTTCATCGGCAAAGCCCAAGAAAGAGAAACCGGAGCCTGTGGTCAAGGACGAACACGGCAACGTGGCCATAAAGGCCTCCACCGTACCCGACGCAGTGAGCAAGTCGCTCGTGAAAAAAGTGCTGCACCCCGCCGAACTCAACTGGTTCCTCGTTGACAGCATGTACATCGCACGCTGCCTCAACCAGGGCAAGAAAACCGCCGTCTATATCAAGCCCAACGGCACATGGGACAAAACCCTCACAGTGATGCCGGAAGAATCGGTCTCCGGGCTCATGTCGAAGCACCTCAACGACTTCTACCCCGGCTGGCGCTTCAAGAACGCCGTGAAAGAGCAGCGCGCCGACAAAAACGACAAGATGATGGTGGAGTTCTACGAGAAGAACAACTATAAGGCAAAACTGGCCACCACAATCTTCTTCGACAAGGCCGGAAAACTGATCCGCACCATCGACCCCGACTACGAGCTTGGCGCAACAGCCAAGGAGAGCACGGAAGACGACGCCCTGAACAAATACTACGAGAAGATGAACATGGGTCTCGACGACGACAAGTCGAAGGATATTCCAGAAAACATTATAGCCACTTTCAAGTTAAAGTATCCGAAAGTAACAAATGCCGAATGGGACGAGGACGACAACATGAACTATCTGGCTGTTTTCTACTCAACGCGCGGCAAGGAAACCGTTGTAATCAACAGATACGGCGAAATCGTCGAGACTTGGCTGCTCGGCAAGAACGACAACCTCTCGGCCACCATACAGGATCACCTCAAGAAAGAGTACAAGGGCTACAAGCTTAAGGAGTTCTACACCGTGAAGCGCCTCGCCGACAAGTTGACTGCCTACAAGGTGATCGTCGTGGACAAGAAGACACAGGAGGAACAGGAACTGTGGTTCAACCTGTCGGGAAAACCAATTGAGATGTAAGTTATTGAATTATGAAATACCTCGAAATAAAGCTGAGCATCACACCTTTCGAGCCGTGGAAGGAGATTTACACGTCGATAATGGCTGATGCAGGCTGCGACAGCTTCATGGATGGCGACTCCGACAACGAGCTGCTCTGCTACATTCCGGAAAAGGACTACAACAAGGATGCCATAGACGACATCCTGCAAAAGCCCGAATTCCCGGAAGTTACAATCGCCTACGAAGTCAGGGAGATGGAGGACAAAGACTGGAACGCCGCCTGGGAGGCCGACTACGAACCGGTGATGATTGACGGCAGATGCAACATACGCGCGCCGTTCCACAAGCCCGTGTCCGAAGCGGAGTTCGACATAGTGATTGAACCGAAGATGTCGTTCGGGACCGCGCACCACGCCACCACCGCGCAGATGGTGTCCTACCTACTCGACACCGACGTGGCCGGGAAAGACGTGCTCGACATGGGTTCAGGCACCGCCGTGCTTGCAATACTCGCTTCACTGAAGAACGCCCGCAAAGTTACCGCCATCGACATCGACGAATGGGCCTACCGCAACGGCATCGAGAACGCGCACCACAACAACTGCCACAACGTGGAGGTGCTGCTCGGCGACGCCGCCCTGCTCGGCAACGACCGCTACGACATCATCCTGGCCAACATCAACCGCAACATCCTGCTTCAGGACATACCAACTTATGCAAAGTGCATGAACGACAACGCCGCGCTGTTCCTCAGCGGTTTCTACGAGGAAGACCTGCCGGCTATACGCTACTGCTGCGCAACCAACGGCCTCAAATATGAGGATCACAAGTCGCTCAACAAATGGGTGGCCGCCCGCTTCCTAAAGGTCTGAACATGGATTCAGAATCCTGAATATATTGTCGTCCTTGTAATAGACGTCCTCCCGGTATTGGACGCCGCCGTCCCTGTCAACATAGCAGGTACGGTACTGTATGAACAACGGTATCCTCTTCTTCAGTGAAATGCTCGTGGGACGCAGTTTTCTGTAAAACTGCTTGTCATAGTCGTTCAGGCTCTCGTAGTATTCTGCCTCCTTCTTTTCTTTTTCTTCCAGATACTTCTCACCTTTCTCGGTTTTGGGCTGTTCACCCATTATTATATGGATGCGCTCAATGTAGTTCGTGTCGAATTCGTTGACCTTATACACCCATTCGGCCAATTCCAATGGATGCTCCACGCGCACGCAGCCGTGGCTCAAGGCCCGCCTGCGCCGTCCGAAAGCCCCTTTGTTGTTAGTGTCGTGCAGATACACCGACTCCGAGTTGGCGAAAACGAACTTCACCCTCCCCAACGCGTTGTAGGCTCCGGATGTCTGATGCAGCCGGTATGGAATGTTGCTTCGCGGAACTTTACTCCAGTCAATAGTTTCAGGATGCACGTATCCCCCAGTCCTGCTGTCTTTTATATAGATATGCTCGCGCTGTATACAGGCTGTGTTGCTCTTCACAAGCTTTGGATAATACTCGTTTTTGATGATGTCATATGGAATGTTCCATTCCGGGTTCAGCGTAAGGGAAGTTATATAGCTGAACATCAACGGTGTCTCTGACTTGAACGGCAGCGCAATCCCGTTTTTGTAACGTTCCGGTCGCCCTTTTGGGTTTTGCGTGCGACCACAGCATATTTTCTTGCTTATTACCACGGAATCGTTCTGCATTACAAAATATTGGAAATCAGGAATGTTAACAACAATGCAGATTGTATCATCCGCCTTGTTGCGCCTGTATTTCCACCTCATCCGTTCCAGGTTTGCAGAGATCTTGCGGATATATTCATCCGGGTGCGCCAATCTTGCTGTCGTCGCAGAGTCCAAATTGTCGCTTTCCGGCATGTTGTTGGCTTTCCTGAAAGCGTTGATGCTCGAAAGAAGACTGTCGCTCAAGGTGCTTTGTTCATTGCCCGTGTTGTATCCCAATGTTGAGAGAATCCTCCATATATCATGCAAATGCTCTCCTTTGTCCCTATTCTTAGCAATGTTTGAGACACTCGCCTTTGCCAAGGAGTCATTTTCAAGTGCGTGGAAACGCTCCAACGAGGCCTGCAAAGCCCTGTACTCGTCAGACGACGGCTGCAATTCTCGCAGTTTTTCCTGAAAGCCGTCTATGTTTTCCAACAATGCGGACACGAAAGCCGAATCTGGTCCGAGCATTTCATAATACCACTTTCTTCCGTGCACTTCTTTAGGATTCACAGCCCCGAAATTCATCGCCGACGCATATTTGAGATAGTTAGAAGTAAGACCGTGTTCCAACTCGAAGAGAAATGCGTATAACGTAGTGTCATTTGGTACTTTGCCGCTTTTCAGGCTGTCGATATTTGAGGTAAGGCAGCTGTACCCGAAAAACTCTTGAGAGATGCCGTGCTTCGGCGCTTCGTTGAAAAAAGAGAGCAACTCATCAACGTTCTGCTCCTGCAGTCCCTCCCATGTCCAGAACGGCTCGAAGTTCCTTCCTGCATAGAAATTCCTTTCCATCTTGAAGAAGAGCGAAGAATCCGGACTCCCGTTCATCTTCAACCTTATGAAGTCGGCGTAATCATGCCCGTTGAACACACTGTACGTCTTGAACCAATGTGGTTTGGCGTGCATTGCGCCACTGGATTCGCAGGAGGAGAAGGTTGTTCCTGCTGCTACACACAGAAGCGTGAGAATATAAATGCAGAGTCGCATAGCAGGAGAAGATGTCAGCCGTGCAATGTCTCCCGTATCTTGGAGGTGAGTATGTCGATGCCGATGTTGTTATGCCCGCCCTCAGGTATTATGATGTCGGCGACACGCTTTGTAGGCTCGATGAAAAGCTCGTGCATGGGCTTTACGAAGTTGCGGTAATGCCGTATCGACTTGTCGAGGCCGCGGCCGCGCTCAATCACGTCTCGGCTTATGATTCTGATGAGGCGCTCGTCGGCGTCGGTGTCAACGAAGACCTTTATGTCGAGGGTGTCGCACAGCTCCGGGTTAGTGAAGATCAGAATGCCTTCGACGATGAGGACCTCGGCGGGGCGGACGGGGATAGTCTCCTCGCCCCTGCGGCAGGTTACGTATGAATATGTGGGCATCGGTATCGTCTCGCCGTTTTTCAGGCGCTGTATGTGTTTAACGAGCAACGGAAACTCTATCGCCGAAGGGTGGTCGAAGTTAATCCTCTCCTTTTCTTCCTGGCTGAGGTCGCCGTTGTCCCTGTAATAGGCATCCTGCGACAGCACGCTCACATGGTGCTTCGGGAACTGGCCGACGATTTTCTGCACTACGGAGGTCTTCCCGGAACCGGAACCTCCCGCTATTCCTAATACCAACATGACATTTTTTTCTCTTTAAAACGAAAACAACGGCGGAATTGTTACAACTTTTGTCTTTTCAACACAAGGTTGTCTGTAAAGACTTTTCGGGGTGGCAACATCTCGAAACGAGGTACATGAGTCTTAAAGAAAAATGTGTACTTTCGCGGCCTGAAAAAACGACCCTTATGATACAGAAAGAAAAAGTCAGGGAAAATGTGTTGGCATATATGATGTTAGTAGCCGGCAGCTTCCTTTTCGCCGTCGGCGATGTCATGTTCGTGAACCCATACCTCCTGGCGCCTGGAGGCACTTACGGCCTCTCAAACGTGCTCAACACCGTGTTCCCTTGGAAGATAAGCTATTACGCCATCTGCATGGACATTCCGCTCCTGCTTGTCGGGACCTGGATACTCGGCCCGAAGTTCGGCTTCAAGACCGTGCTCTCCACCATACTGATTTTCGCCTTCACCTGGCTCGTGGAGACTTTCTGGGGATACAACCCAGTGATACACGAGGGCATCTTCGACGCGGCCTCGAAACTTCCCAACATGGTTCAGATTCCGCACAGCGACACCTTCTTCATGCCCGACTACTTCCTCAACACAGTGGTGGCCGGGGTGATATACGGCATTGCCATCGGCCTTATCTTCAGGTCGGGCGCGACATCGGGCGGCAGCGACATCATCTCGATGATCATCCACAAGTACACCAAGATCTCGCTCGGCACACTGGTGATGATAGTCGACTCAATAATAACACTCACCACTTTGGTGGCTTTCAAGCAGATACGGCTTCCCATATATTCCATTATCCTCATCTTCATTGAAGGAAAGATCATTGACCTCATAGTGGAAGGCGTGAAGTCGTACAAGACCGTGTACATCGTAACCGACAACGTGGAGAGTATGCGCAAGTTCATTCTCGACGACTTGAAGCGCGGCGGCACCATGTTTGTGGGCCAAGGCCTGTTCAGCGGCACCGAGAGGAACATGATCTACGTCTCTCTCGACAGAACCGACTTCGTGAAGCTGAAGAACAACCTCCACAGGATCGACCCCACGGCGTTTGTCAACATCATCGACAGCGCGGAAATCATGGGAGAAGGGTTCAAGGCTCTGCCCATAGAAGAATAGTCCCTATGGAATCTGCGATGAGGAACATAGCGGTTGTCCTCGCAGGCGGCAGCGGCAGGCGCTTCGGCTCCGGCCAGCCGAAGCAGTTTCTCGAAATCTGCGGGCGCACCGCCGTCGAGCACTGCGTGGACGCCTTTGAAAGGAACACGCACATTGACGAAATAGCCGTTGTGGTACACCCCGACCATCTGCATACAATGGAGGAGCTTGCCCGCGTGAACTCCTGGCGCAAGGCAGGCAGGATATTGCCAGGCGGCGCAGAACGCCACCTGTCCACGTTGTCCGCAATAAACGCCTTCCATGGCTTGGACAACGCAAACATAATATTGCACGACGCGGCACGCCCCGCCGTCAGCCAGGAAGTGATAAACCGCGTAGCCGAGGCACTTGCCGACTTTGAAGCCGTGGCCGTTGCCATACCCGCCGCCGACACCATATTTGAAGTCCGGGACGACATCGTGGCCAACATCCCTGAACGCAGGCTGCTGAGATGTGCCCAGACACCGCAGGCATTTCGCCTTGAAATCATCAGGAAAGCTTACTCCAAAGCCTTAAAAGACAATAATTTCAATTGCACCGACGATTGCGGTATTGTGCTGAAATACTGTCCGGACGTCAAAATTAAAACCGTACCTGGCGAACTATCGAACCTTAAAATAACGTACCCTGAGGACCTGAAAATCGTTGAAGGCTTCCTTTCGCAAGCACCGGATTTCCAAAGTTATACAGCCTCTGATTTCCCGCAATGATTTTATCATGTCAACCTGAAGAAAAAGTTGTATCGCGACTTTAGCTTACACAAACTGGAACTCAAAGCACTTCGGGACAAACAAAAGGGGGTGAACGAAAAAGTCCACCCCCATATTATTGTAGATTAAAAAATTGGCATTACCCCAGGAAAGGATAGCCGTAGTCGGTTGCGGGCACGAAAGTCTCCTTGATTGCGCGTGGACTGATCCAACGATAGAGGTTAAGGGCGCTGCCTGCCTTGTCGTTGGTGCCCGAAGCCCTTGCACCGCCGAAGGGCTGGTTGCCGACAACGGCGCCTGTGGGCTTGTCGTTGATGTAGAAGTTGCCGGCTGAATAGCGCAGCACGTTCTCGGCAAGCTCTATGGCATAACGGTCGCGGGCAAAGATTGAGCCTGTCAGGGCGTATGGCGACGTCTGGTCGCAAACATGCAGCATCTCCTCATACTTCGCGTCTTCATAAACATAAACCGTAATCACAGGTCCGAATATCTCCTCGCGGATTGACTCGTAGTCTTTGGTCTTAGCGAGAATGATTGTGGGTTCCACGAAATAGCCTTCCGACTTGTCGTAATGTCCTCCAAGAACGATCTCGGCATCCTTGGATGCCTTTGCGCGGTCGATATATCCGGCGATATTGTCGAAAGAAGCCTCATCGATTACAGCGTTGATGAAATTGGAGAAGTCGCGCACATCGCCCATTTTCACAGTCTTCATCATGTCCTTCACGTTTTTAAGTGTGTCGTCCCACAACGACTGCGGAATATATGCGCGCGAGGCCGCCGAGCATTTCTGGCCCTGGTATTCGAAGGCGCCGCGGAGAATGGCAACGGCAAGCTCGCGGGCGTCGGCAGTGTGATGCGCGAAGATGAAGTCCTTGCCGCCCGTCTCGCCAACAATCTTCGGATATGTCTTGTAGATGTCGATGTTCTCGCCGATCTGCCTCCAGAAATTCTTGAATGTGGAGGTGCTGCCGGTGAAGTGTATGCCGGCAAGGTCGGGCGACTTGAACGCCACCTCGCTGATTACGGAACCCTTTCCAGGGAGGAAGTTGATGACACCGTCGGGAAGTCCGGCCTCCTGGAAAATCTTCATGAGGTAGTAGTTCGAGAGTATCGAAGTGGTTGACGGCTTCCAAATTGTAACATTGCCCATCAACACCGGCGAGATGTTGAGATTGAGGGCTATGGAAGTGAAGTTGAAGGGCGTTATCGCGTATACAAAGCCCTCGAGAGGACGGTACTCGCTGCGGTTCAGCGTTGTGTGGTCGGAGATGGGCTGCTCGTTGTAGATCTTCGAGGCGAAGTATGTGTTGAAGCGCAGGAAGTCGATGGCCTCGCAAGGACAGTCGATCTCGGCCTGGTAAGGGTTTTTGCCCTGACCGAGCATCGAAGCGGCGTTAACCACATAGCGGTACTTGGTTGCCATGAGCTCGCCAATCTTCATCATGATGGAGGCGCGTTGTATCCACGGGATGTTCTCCCAGTCTTTCTTGGCCTTCATGGCGGCGTCGATTGCCATCTGCACCTCTTTCTTCCCGGCTTTGTGATACTTTGCCAAGACATGGTTGTGTTGTGTAGGCATCACAACCTGGCCCATGTCGCCGGTCTTCACTTCCTTGCCGCCTATGATAAGCGGAATTTCTATCTCTTGGTTATATTGTCTTTCGAGTTCCTCTTGCAATTTAGCCCTTTCGGGTGTTCCCGGTGCATAGGAATAAACGGGTTCGTTTTTCGGCTCCCTGAATTCAAAATTCGCGTTGTTCATAATGTTTTTTATTCTGATAAGTAAATAAATATTGAAAATTCGGTGCAAAGATAGAAAAAAATCCCGACCTTTACACTGCTTTTAATATGCCCATTTCTGCATGTCAGCCTTAAGGATCTGTATCGCCAGCTCCACCACGGGTTTCTTTGAGGATACGGCGAGAACCATCTCGGCGAACTCCCTGCTGTCGGCGTCCTTGTCGAAATCGCCTGCTACGGTGTTTATTATCGACTCTATGTCGGCCTTGGCGTCGCAGATTTTCTGCCATACCGCGTCGGAAATGTATATCTGCTGCGACAGGTTGTGCTCGAATTCGCTCCGTATCGACGTCAGCAGCAGATTCTGCTCCTGCGACACGGTGAGGCCAGCAGTGTGTATGCGCATTATCAACTGGTTGGGGTCAATCCTCTCAAGGAACAGCGCCATTCTCTCGTAAGCCTGAAGGCGGAGGGGCAGTATTATCGACCGGCCGCTCTTGCTGCTGCGAAGCGCCGCTATTTTCGACTTCATGTCCATGACCGCCTTCGCGATGTAATAGGCCGCTGTCGCAATTACTCCCACGCTCAGAAAGATCCACATTCCCGAATAGTTCATAATTCTTTGATGATTTGGTTAATCAATGACTTTATAGTGTTCCAAAGGCAGATTTCAATCAACTGCCATATATTCAAGTTGCAAAATTATGTTTTTTTTATTAACGAGCAAGAAACGTCAATATTTTAACCGCTGATAACAATTTTCCTGTCCTTGGCGGCGCGCAGTCCGAAAACCGTCTCCCTTGCCTCGCCGGTCTCGAAAGAATGCCTTACTGCACCTTCCGGGCGCACCTTGACAGTAAGTCCGGTTATTCTTCCTTCTATATATGGAAGCAGTTTTCCTCCGTCATGATTCCTTAAAGTGTTAAGAAAACTCACAATCCTGCGTTTCGACAGGTTTGTATTATATTGGCTGTTGTGCAATGGACTGGCAAAGCCTTGGATTGTCAGCGATACAGTATCTCCCGACACAAGAGCCTCCTCCAAATACTGCATGAGCAGCAACAAACGCACGTGGCCTGTCTGCACCGAGTCGCGCATGAAAGCCGCCACAGAATACATTGCCGCTCGTTGCTCGTCGCCAATCAAGCCTTCTCCTGCTCCTTTTATATATTGTTGAATGTCAGAGATATACTCATTACACAACTCAAGATAGTCGTGGACGGTGGTGTCAGACAGCGACCTCGGGTCAGGACTGTCGTTCTGAAAATAGAGTGTGATGGGCAGCACGGATGCTATCTTTTCCTTGACAGTGGAATCATGGGCGGGCACTGCCGTGTCTTTCGCAACGGCTTCCCAGCTCACAAGATAGATGTCGTTGCAGCACGTGTCGTCGATCATGCCGTAATGCAGCCTGTTGGATGAGAGACAGGCGCTCTCCCGGTCGGGATTCACCGAGAAATAGAAGTCGTTGTACTCTGAGTTGAACGGTTTTCCGAGGATTTCAGGCGTTGTCCAGCCTGAAAGCGCTCCCTTGCTGAACCAGATGTCGTAGTCGCCGAAGCCTTTACGTTCGTCTGTGCTGAAAAAAAGGGTTTTGGTGGCGGTGTCGTAGAAAGGAGTTACCTCGTTGCCCTCTGTGTTTATCACCGGACCGGAGTTTATGGGCTGCTGGAAGTCGCCGCCATCCAATATCGAGTACCAAATGTCGTAGTTGCCATAGCCCCCCGGCCTGTCGGAGACGAAGTAAAGCACTTTGAAATCTTGGTGGTTAACAAAATTTGGCTGGAAAGTTGAACATTCGTCGCAATTCAGCGGTTCGGGAAGCTTTTCCGGTTTTGACCAGGAGTTCTTGCGCTTGGTCGATTTCCACAACGAGCATTTGAGGTCGCCGTGGCCATGGCGCAGGCAGCGGGAGAAGAGCAGTTCGTCGCCTTTGTCGTTGATGCAGAAGTTGCTGTTGAAATACTTCGGGTTGTTGATTTTGTTGGGAAGTCTGATGGGTTTGGAGTAGTTGCCCGAGCCGTCCGGCGACGAGCTGTATATATGGCAGTACCAGTTGGTCTCGAAGAAATTCTCGCGGTCGGCGGCCGCGTCGTTGCGCATCGAGGAGAACCAGAGGGTTCCGTCGGGCAGCATGACCGGGGAGAACTCCGAGAATCGCGTGTTTATGTAGGGTGGGAATGGGGAGATTTCTATGCTGAAAGAGTCCGGCTCGCTGTTTTTGAACGGGAAACGGACATTCTGCGCAGTCGCCGTGAATAGCGTGGCGAGCAGCAGCAAGAAAATCGAGGATCTGCGCACGGTATCACATGATGTCATACGGACAGGGCTCCTTTCCGACCCTTGTGATGGTTTTGCGCTTGAAGACGTAGGATATGGCGACTTCCAGGCCGCCGCGGCCGTGCGTTGCCGCCACGAACGGCGAGACGTTGATGTCGTATGCCACCGAAAGTTTCACATCGCCGCAGCTGAAGAAGGCGTTTAGTACTATGGCGTCGTTCCATCGGTAAAGAACGCCGCCGCCGAGGGTGTAAAGTGTGGTGTAGCTGTTTTTCTTCTTGAAGTATTCGGCGTTGCAGCCGAGCACATACTCGCAGAACCTGCGTTGGAACGAGGCATGGAACATCGGCGACAGTGCCACTTCAGGGGTCAGTCCTATCTGGGAGTACAGGTCGATGGAATATCTTACCGGAAGGCGCACAGGTGACTCCGACATGGATACAAAAGGTCTGTTGATGTGCGAGGCGCCGAGGGCGGCCCTCAGCATGACATTTTCGGCGGGCAGGAAGCTCCAGAACACGCCGGCGCCGAAGTCGGCATAGAGACGGCTTGTGGTCGTGAGGTTCTCGCCAGACGGCAGGTTGGGGTTGAACAATCCGCCGGCGAACTGGCTGTCCCATGTTGAATTTGCGGGATTGAGGGAGTTGTTGACGATTCCGCCGCAGAGGCCTATTCCTATTTTGTGGCGGGAGCGTCTTCCGAAATTCCTGATATAGGAGACGGAGAGGAGTGCCTGGGAGGAGCTGTAGCCCAAGTCGCCGGCCTTGTCGCTGCAGAATGCGAGGCCAATGGCGAGGAGCTCCTGGCGGCGGCTGTTCTTGTACACGGCGCCGTCGGCGGTGGCGGCGATGGTGAGGAACGGCTTTGCCACGGCGAGCCACTGTGTGCGCCCGGCCACGGAGGCCCTGAACACCCCGTCGAAGGCGCCTGTGAGGGATGGGTTCGTGCATGTGGGCACGGCGTAGAACTGCGAGAAATGGTAGTCCTGCGCTGCGGACGGCAGGGCGGCAGCGATGAGGACGGCGGCAGCAACCAACATCCGTAACGGGCGCATTTTATGTCGTAGAAATTCAGACACAGTACTCTTGAGAACCAATAATCACGGCGCAAATGTACATATTTTTTTCGGAAAGAGACATGACTATGTTGAAAGTCAAAAGAGGATTGATTTTTTTTGTATTTTTGCAAATTGTTTTAAAGAAACATGATGGTGGAGGAATTAAAACTATCTATTATTGTCCCCGTTTACAACCGTCCCGACGAGGTTGCCGAGTTGTTGGCAAGTTTGGCTGGTCAGACGGACAAAGGGTTTGAAGTGCTGATTGTTGAAGACGGCTCGACGATGCGTTGCGAGGATATATGCAAGCAATATGAGGGAAAACTTGATATTCACTATTACTACAAGCCGAATTCCGGACGGAGCGAGACACGAAACTACGGCATGGATCGCGCATCAGGAAATTACTTCATTGTGTTTGACTCCGACTGCATCATGCCGTCCAAATACATTGAAACTGTAAGGCGATGCCTTGGTCAGGAATACATTGACTGCTATGGAGGTCCCGACGCTGCCGACAGCTCTTTCAACGACATGCAAAAGGCCATCAGCTATGCAATGACCTCAATGCTGACAACAGGCGGCATCCGTGGTGCAACCAAGAATGTGAAAAAATTCTCGCCAAGATCCTTCAATATGGGGATTTCAAAGGAGGTATACGATAAAATCGGCGGTTACAAGAACATGATTGGAGAGGATATAGACCTGAGCTTTCGCATCAAGGAGGCCGGGTTCGAGACTAGGCTGTTTCCCGAAGCTCATGTATATCACAAAAGAAGGGTTGACCTGAAAAAATTCTTCCGCCAAGTAAACACCTTCGGCAAGGCGAGAGTACTGTTGAACACTTTGCATCCAGGAACTTTGAAACTCGTCCACTTGCTCCCCGCATGTTTTGTGATTGGCAATATCGCCCTGGTACTGGGTGCTGTCGTATCACTGCTGTGCCGCTGGAAGTATTGGTGGATTTGGCTTCTTCCCATAGCAATATATGTTTTCGCGATTTTCATAGAGTCGCTTCTTAAAAACAAAAGTCTCAAGATAGCGTTGCTCTCCATCGCGGCCTGCTACTGCCAGCTTTTTGGGTATGGGACAGGTTTCATCAGCGAATTTATAACAAGAAAAGCATCCAAGAAAAATCAAGAAGAATTATATAAATAGTTGAATTATAGATAGTTTATATCTTATGAAAAAAATATTGGTAACAGGAGGGGCAGGCTTTTTGGGTTCACATTTATGTGAAAGGCTGCTTAAGGATGGAAATGAAGTTATATGCTTGGACAACTATTTCACCGGAAACAAGAGAAACATTGTTCATCTGATGAACAATCCCTATTTTGAAGTTATAAGGCACGACATAACCGAACCTTTTTACATAGTTGTTGATCAAATTTACAACCTTGCATGTCCGGCCTCACCAATTCACTACCAATACGACCCTATCCAGACAATCAACACTTCGGTGATGGGAGCTGTGAACATGTTAGAATTAGCTCATCGCATCAAGGCAAAGATATTGCAAGCCTCTACCAGTGAAGTATATGGAGACCCATTCGTACATCCCCAACCAGAAGAATACTGGGGAAATGTGAATCCAATAGGCGTGCGCTCTTGCTACGATGAAGGAAAACGTTGCGCCGAGACTCTGTTTTTCGACTACCATCGCCAGAACAACGTCAACATAAAGGTTGTCAGGATATTCAACACGTATGGCCCTCACATGCATCCCAACGACGGGCGCGTGATTTCCAACTTTATCGTACAAGCTCTTCAAGGAAAGGACATCACTATATACGGCACCGGTGAACAGACGCGCAGTTTCTGCTACTGCGACGACTTGATAGAGGGCTTTGTAAGGATGATGAACACCGACGACAGCGTGACTGGTCCTGTCAATTTGGGCAATCCCAAAGAGTTTACTATCAAACAGCTGGCAGAATTAGTCATCGAAATGACTGGTTCAAAGTCCAAAATAGTGTACCAGGCCGCCGCCTTGGATGACCCGCAGCAGCGAAAACCTGTAATAGAGAAAGCCAAAGCCATACTCGACTGGGAACCAACCGTTCAGTTGAGAGAGGGCCTGGAGAGGACTATTGATTATTTCAGGGGAATTTTGTAATCCCGCATGTTTGCTAATCCTTGCTTGAAAAAGGATATTTGACAACAATCTTGAAATGCGACCACAAAGTGGCTGGAAGCCCGAAGTGCCTTTTCATAATGCGATAGCGCTCCAACCATGACTTTTTTCGCTGCTGTGCGGATATTCCCGAAGTCATAAAGCGGGAAATGTAGTTGTCAATATAGCAATTCCTTCTCGATTTAGCAAGAACCTTGCACACCCAGTCGTAGTCAGCTGAAATGCGGTACTGAGTGTCGTAGTCGGGTGCTATCGTCTTTCTGACAAGTATTGACTGATGACAGACAACGAGTCCGTTGAGCAGACTGCGCTGTGTTAGATTCTTCGGGGCTATTTTATGGCGCTCACCCCTGATATTTTCCAATTCATCAATAATAATGGACTGACCATAAACCACATCGCATAAGGGATTAAGATTAATAGTGTCTATCACGGTCTGCATGGTGTTTCTGTCATAAATCTTGTCGCCGGCATTTATAAACCATACGAAATCGCCCTTAGCAAGGTGGAGGCCCTTGTTCATGGCATCATAAAGACCCCTGTCTGGCTCGGAAATCCAGCATATTTTTGACAGAGACAATTCCCTGTTCATGGCATCCTCGAAGGAGTTGTATAAAACATTGTCATATTGACGAATTATTCCAGAAGTACCGTCTTTCGAAGCACCGTCAACAATTATATATTCAAAATCATTATTTGACTGACCAACAACACTTTCTATCGTATTCTTGAGAAAGCGTTCAGCATTATATGTAATAGTTATTACCGATACTTTTGGTTTCATTTCAACTGTTTTTGATACCAATCATAAACTATCTCTATGCCTTTACGCAGCGATGTGTTGTGATGCCAGCCTGTGCTGTGCAGAAGGCTTACGTCAAGGAGCTTACGAGGTGTGCCGTCGGGTTTAGATGTGTCGTACACTATCTTGCCTTTAAAACCCACAACATCTCTAACCAAAATGGCCAGGTCGTTTATGCTCAAGTCTTCACCTGTGCCAATATTAACGTGAATTTCAGCCGAATAATTATTTATAAGATGTACGAGGGCATCTGCCAAATCGTCAACATACAGAAATTCGCGCAGTACCTTACCGGTTCCCCAGAGCACAACTTCCGATTTGTTTTGTGTTTTGGCTTCATGGAACTTACGTATCATTGCCGGGAGCACGTGCGAGTTGTTGAGATCGAAATTGTCGTTAATGCCATAGAGATTCGTGGGCATAGCGGAAATAAAGTCGCAGCCGTACTGGCGGCGGTAGTACTTGCAGAGTTGCATTCCTGAGATTTTAGCCAGAGCGTATCCTTCATTTGTTGGTTCGAGCGCGCCGGTAAGAAGATACTCCTCCTTTATCGGCTGCGGCGCCATCTTGGGATAAATGCACGAACTTCCAAGGAAAAGGAGTTTCTTGACTTGATTCACATATGCGGCATGTATAACATTCGCAGAAATCAGAAGGTTGTCATAGCAGAAGTCGGCGGGCGACTGGCTGTTTGCCCAAATACCGCCAACTTTCGCAGCTGCCAGGAACACATAGTCAGGTTTTTCTTGTTCAAAAAGACGATTCACGGCCTCTTGATTGCGCAGATCCAGTTCACTGTGAGTTCGAGTAATAACATTGCTATATCCTTGGCATTGAAGCGCCCTTAATATAGCCGAGCCTACCAACCCCCTGTGTCCTGCGACATATATTTTAGATGTCTTTTCCATAACAACTCCTTATATAATTCTTAGATCGTTCTGAACCATCTTTTTAACAAGTTCTCTGAACGGAGTCTTGGTGGGATTCCAGCCGAGAAGCCTTTTTGCCTTTTCAGGATTGCCGAGCAGCTGTTCCACTTCAGTGGGACGGAAATATTTGGAGTCGACTTCCACAAGGACATTTCCGGTTGAAACATCAATTCCCTTTTCATCCTCGTTTTCGCCTTCCCAGCGAATAGTGATGCCTGCCTCGGCGAAGGCGAGCGTGCAAAACTCCCGCACAGAATGCATCTCACCTGTGGCTATAACAAAATCTTCGGGTTCAGGATGCTGCAATATAAGCCACATACATTCCACATAGTCGCGGGCGTAACCCCAGTCGCGCATTGCGTTAAGGTTTCCCAGATAGAGCTTTTTCTGCTTGCCTTTGGCGATTCTGGCGGCAGCGAGGGTGATCTTCCTGGTTACGAAAGTCTCACCCCTTCTCTCACTTTCATGATTGAAAAGAATGCCGTTTGCAGCAAACATGCCATACGCCTCACGATAGTTCTTTGTGATCCAGAAACCATACATTTTGGCAACACCGTATGGAGAGCGAGGATAGAACGGCGTGCTTTCCGTTTGCGGCACTTCCTGCACCTTTCCGAAAAGCTCGGATGTAGAAGCCTGGTATATCTTGGTTTTCTTCTCCATTCCCAGGATACGTACAGCCTCAAGTATGCGAAGGGTTCCTATGGCATCGGTCTCAGCTGTATATTCAGGGACGTCGAAAGAGACCTTCACATGCGACTGCGCGGCAAGATTGTAGATCTCGTCAGGCTTGACAGTCTGTATTATGCGGATTAGGGAGGATGAGTCTGTCATGTCTCCATAATGCAGTTCAATCTGACGTTTCTGTTTCATATCCTCAATCCATTCGTCAAAGTACAGGTGTTCAATCCTTCCTGTGTTGAAATATGAAGCCCGGCGCATGATTCCGTGTACCTCATAACCCTTCTCCAACAAGAACTCGGCGAGATACGAACCGTCCTGTCCTGTTATGCCTGTTATTAACGCTACTTTAGTCATAAATTTCTGTTCTGAAAAAAGATGGTGCAAAAATACAAGTTTTTCGTATGGCACAAACCTATAAAAGTTGTACCTTTGCGCGAATTTCACAATGATGGCGAAGAAAGTTTTTGTCAGCGGATGCTACGACATGCTTCACAGCGGACATGTCGCGTTTTTTGAGGAGGCCGCCTCATACGGGGATTTGTATGTTGGAATTGGTTCAGACAAGACCATATATGAATTGAAAGAGAGAAAAACGGTATATCCTGAAGAAGAGAGACTGTATATGATAAAGGCCCTTCGGTGCGTAAAGAACGCCTGGATCAGTAAAGGCAGCGGGATGCTGGACTTTGTGGAAGAGATGAAAGCTCTGAAGCCCGACATTTTTTTTGTCAACAGCGACGGTGCCTCGCCACTTAAGGAGGAGTTGTGCAAAGAACTTGGAGTACAGTATATTGTCAGCCAACGGAAACCCCACGGCAATCTTCCTGGCAGATCCACAACACAGCTGAGGCAACAATGCAGCATACCTTTCCGCCTCGACCTTGCCGGTGGCTGGTTAGACCAGCCTTTTGTGAGCAAATACTATCCCGGAGCCGTCTTGACAATAAACTTGGAACCGGAAGTGCAGTTCAACAGTCGCAGCGGACTCAGCACCTCGTCGAGAAATGCCGCAATAGAAATGTGGGGAAACAAGTTCCCTGCCGACAACCCCGAAAAATTGGCAAAGATGATCTTCCGCTACGAGAACAAGCCCGGCACAAAATATGTCAGCGGAAGCCAGGACGCGATAGGCATAGTTTTCCCGGGTCTGAACCGCCTTGACTACGACAACGACTATTGGCCTCACAGCATTCAAACTGTCTTGGATGACGACATTCTTGATTTTATCGAGAATCACATCTTCATGCTGCAACTTTTTCCAAGAAAAGAAAAGTTTGACGTGCTTGCCGACACTTCTGTAAACTTTGATAATGCAAAAGCATTGAGCGCAGCGGCCGATGACTGCTGGAATGCGCTATTGAACAAAGATCTGCCGGCCTGGGGGAAAGCCACCACAGACAGTTTCAACGCCCAAACCAAGATGTTCCCGCACATGATAGACCCTGAAGTGATTCCTGTCTTAGAACAGTATAAGGACAAAGTGCTTGGCTGGAAGATGTGCGGCGCAGGAGGCGGAGGATATTTTGTGTTCATAAGCGAGAAACCAGTAGAGAACACCTTCGGCATACACATACGGAGAACGATGTGAAAAACCATGCATTCTTCTTAATTCATTAAAACAACACAACATGAAAGTGCTTGAGAGAAAATATTGGCTTCCCTTTGCCTTGATAACATCGCTCTTCTTCTTGTGGGGCTTGGCCAACAACATGACCGACACTCTTTTGGCTGCGTTCAAGCGCATAATGGCCATGAGCGACACCCAGACATCCTTCATCCAATTGGCATTCTACGGAGCATATTTCTGTGTGGCTTTTCCGGCAGCCCTTTTCATTCGCAAGCATTCATTCAAGGCTGGCGTTATATTGGGCTTGGGGCTGTACGCATTGGGGGCCATGCTGTTTCTGCCGGCAGCAAAGATGGCTTCGTACGGCTTTTATTTGATTGCAATATACGTGCTTGCCTGTGGATGCAGCGTTTTGGAGACAACCGCAAACCCTTATATCCTCAGCATGGGAGATCCGCAGACTGCAACGCGTCGGTTGAACGTAGCCCAGGCTTTCAATCCGTTGGGTTCCATCACAGGAATCCTGCTGAGCCAGACTTTTATCCTGGGCGACATATCTCTTTATTCTGTCTCAGGAACATATTTCGGATTAGGCTGCGTTTTGCTTGCAATACTTTTTGTGATGCTCTGCGTGAAAATGCCCGAAGGCGGAGATTACAATTCCAACGTTAGCCACGGCAGCTGGCACGGTTCAATGAGGCGTCTCCTTGCCAATCGTAAATACAGCTTCGGCGTTGTAGCACAATTTTTCTACGTAGGTGCGCAAATTGGAGTCTGGAGTTTCACTATACGCATAGTTATGAACGAACTTGGCGTTTTGGAGAAGCCTGCGGCAACCGTCTACTTGATCAGCATTATCGCATTTTGTGTATCTCGTTTTGTCTACACTTGGCTGATGAAATACTTCAAACCGTCAAGGCTGCTGGTTTTCGGTTCAGTGACTGCATTTGCTTGCACGTTGATCGTGGTTTTCTCCGCCGGAACAGGTTGGTTCATGGTGTCTGGGCTGATTCTCATCAGCCTCTTCATGAGCCTTATGTTCCCAACCATCTACGGCATAGCTCTGGGTGATGTGGAAAAGGAAAGCTGCGGTGGTCACGCAGGAGATTCCAAAATAGGAGCCAGCGGACTGATTATGGCTATTCTCGGAGGTGCAGTACTGACACCGTTGCAAGGTGCTGTTTCAGACTCATTTGGGATAAATCAATCGTATCTTGTTCCTGCATTTTGCTTTGCCGTTGTATTAGCTTACGCAATATTTGTAGAAAGAATCGAATCAACTAAAGAAGAATTGCGATGAAAAGATATTGTCAGACATTGACTTTGGCGGACAACGAAAAGCTCATTGCCCAATATGTGGAAGCTCACGCTCATGTTTGGCCCGAAATCATTGAAGGCCAACGTAAAGTCGGCATTCTCGATATGCAAATCTACCGGAAAGGTCGCCAACTGTTCATGATTATGGACACAGTGGACAGCTTTGACTTCAAGCGTGACATGGCAAAATTGTCAACCTTGCCACGCCAAGCCGAGTGGGAGGCATACGTCGCCAGCTTCCAGGGCTGCCCAGCAGATGCAAGGAGCGATGAAAAATGGCAGCTGATGGAGAGAATCTTCTAAATACGAGAAATAACGCCTCACTGTCGGGCGGGTTTGCCGCGCTTTGCCATAACTTGCTGTGCAACCAAACCCGCAATAAGGAGTATCATCAACACCCCTACTATTACATTGCCGATTTTCGACACCTTCTGGGCTTGTATAAAGACATCGTCAACACACTTGAACTCAATGGCATGTTTGCCCGCAGGTACAGCCAAACCTCGCAAGATGTAGTTCACACGCACAAGAGGCGCCTCCTTACCATCTATATATGCTCGCCAAGTCTTGTAGTAAACCTCCGAGAACACAGCCAACTGGGCATTGGGGTTATCGCTTTCGTAGATGAGATTCCCGGGATTCGCATAGTTGGTCAACCGTATGTAACTGGAGGTGTCTGAAATCGTCACATCGGGCAATCCAGACAAGCTCTCTTTCCAGCATTTGTCAACATAGGCTGTGGTCGATGGATTGAAGTCGCTTATAGCCAAAATCTCCTCGTCGGGTCCGTCAACCCACCTCAAACTGTCCACAAACCACACATTTCCCAAGGCATTTGGGTTGCGTTGAACCATAGGTGATTGATTCTGTCCTGGAACGATGAAATAACGAGTGTTCAGCATATTGAGTATATTCATGTTCATTCCCTTGGCAAAATGATACTCGATAATATCCTGATATCTGCGAAGTTTAGCCGGGCTATAGCCTCCTATTGACTTATGGAAATACGATGTAGTGGACTCGTTGAATGTGTTGGTGGTAAGGTTCAGCACGCGATAGTCTGGATCTGTGTCCTGCAATATCAACTCATCGGCAGGAGTTGGGACAAACTCGTATGCCTTCTCTTTCTTCACAAATGAATCATCATTGAGGAAACGTTTGTCAACAGTCCATAAGTCTATCAAGATTAGCGCGCCCAATGCCACAACCAAATAATTGGCCTTGAATGGGTGCTTGATATATGCCCACAGCAACGCAAAGGCCATGGCAATGAACGCAAATGAACGCCAGGCGTCCGTGGTGAGCATGGTTTTTCTGTCGGCTTTCAATGCGGTAACAAGCCACTCCGGAAAATTGGCGTCAGTGGCTGAAGAGAAGCCGAACAGACTACCGCCGAACAGTGCGAAAAACAGGCATAAGCCTCCTGTCACAGCAGCGGATACATATATGTAACGCAGGGTCTTCTTCAACTCTCCTGACATTGCCGCGTCTTTCTTTGCGGCATTTTTCCATTCGTTGCACAACTGGCATATCTCCTTGATGGCAAGGGCTGCGGTGGCGGCCATAGTGAAGCCTGCAATTATCAGGGCCATTGACGGTGTCCGGAACTTGTTGTAGAGCGGCAGATGGTCGAACAGGAAGTTGTTAACTGCCGGAAAATTTCCACCCCATGACAAGACTATTGAAATGACAGTGGCAGCCAAAAGCCACCATTTTTCAGGACCTTTGACAACGAAAAGTCCCAATACGAACAGAAAACAGACTATGGCACCCGCATAAACCGGACCTGAAGTGAACGGTTGCGGGCCCCAGTATGTGGGTGCGTGGCGACAGAACTGCTTACCCCGGCCCGTTCCTTTCAAAGCATTGTAACACTGAGAGTTGTTTCCTATATTATAATGCGAACTGGCCCCGTACATATTGGGAATCAATAGAGTCATTGTCTCTGCTTTGCCGTAGCTCCACTGATAGGCATAGTCTTTCTCCAACCCCGACTTTTCTGTCTCGCCTTCCGGGTTGTTTTGCAGCACGGCGCCGCCGCGCATAGATTCCTTAGCATAATCCATAGATGGCAGCAGTTTTCCCACTGCGGGAAGTGCCGCACAAACTGCAACAAAAACAAGTATCAATGAAGAGATGATGTAGTTCTTCAATCTGCGTTCCTTAATGGCATACACCAAATAAGTAACAGCTAAACATGCTAGAATCAATATTAGGTAATAACTGATCTGCTGGTGATTCCACAACACGTTCAATCCCACAAAAATAAGGGTCACAAGCGAACCCCAAAGATATTTTCCTCTATAGGTGAGGATAACACCACCCACAATTGGTGCGATTGTTGCCATTACCAACCCTTTGTTCACATGTCCGGCTTCTATTATTATAAGATTATATGAGGCAAAGGCGTATGCGATAGAACCCAAAACGGCCAACCAGGAACTACAGCCTATAGATATTAGGAATATGTAGAAACCGATAAGATACAAGAACAGCAGTCCAGCATGAAGATGCGACAAGCCCAAGGAAAGCGGAGTTCCGAAAAAATTGAATATGTTTGACAATTTATTTGCTACAGTATAATTATGGGGCATGCCACCGAACATTCTGTTCGACCAGTACACTGCATTGCCAGTCTCTTGCACATAATCGTTGCCATCCTTTCCCCAGCCTTGTGACTGGGAGACGTCACCTTGGGGAAGCCCTTTGTTTTCGAATACAACAGGGGCAAAATAGACACAAGTTAAAATGTAAAACAGCAATACTGCAGCCGCATGCGGCCACGCTTTCTTCAAAAAAGATTTCCGATCGAATTGTTTCATTACAATAAAGTATTAAAGTGCAAAAATACTAAATAGTTTATGAAAATCATACTTGTTTCGCATTTTTTCAACATAAGCAAATAATTGTGTATTTTTGCCAGTTAAATTCTTAGCAGATGAAACTTTCCACAAATATAAAATTCCTACAATCCGCATTGGCTTCTTCATACGGGCATCTGTCAACGGAAGAGATATTAAAATGGCTGTACGATAAACGGATGTCTGTAAAAGTTGATATTCAACAAACGCCTATTAATCAATTGGACAAATGGTTGTATGACGGTGTTGAAGGAAGGATAAAACACATATCAGGAAAATTCTTCAGTATCGATGGCATTCGTGTTCACACCAATTATGGGTTAAAAGAGACTTGGGATCAACCTATTATCAACCAGCCTGAAATAGGTTTTCTTGGTATTTTGACACAGATGAAAAACGGAGTTCTGCATTTTCTATTGCAGGCTAAAATAGAACCGGGGAATATTAACGTAGTTCAGCTATCTCCGACACTTCAAGCCACGAAAAGCAATTATACACGCGTGCATCAAGGAAAGACCCCCACATTTCTGGAATATTTTAACGGGGAAAGAAAGGTGACGGTGTTAGTTGATCAACTTCAGTCGGAACAAGGCGCCCGCTTCTTCAAGAAAAGAAACAGAAATATTATCATCGAGATTCCTGAAGAAGAACATATTGAAATTCCTGACAATTATATTTGGCTAACTCTCAAGCAGTTAAAAGATTTAATGTCAATGAATAATGTTGTTAATATGGACACGCGCACCGTGGTGTCTGCCATCAACTACGGAAATTTCGACAGCAATACATTGCAAAATGAAATTAATGCTTTCCAGACGAACAAAATTGAAAACATTTATTCACTTATAGGTAACGGGAAGCCACTCAAAGATATAGAAAGCATTCTTTCTTGGCTTACAAACCTAAAGTCGAGATACGAATTGTTGGTTGAACGAATTCCACTTTACACTGTACGAGACTGGACATTTGACGGAAACACTATCTATAATCAGCAAGGCAAGTATTTTGAAGTGATTGGAACAAGAGTGCAGATTGACAATAGGGAAGTTACCACATGGGATCAGCCTATGATAAAGCCTGCACAGGAAGGATTGATAGGCTTCATTGTCAAGAAAATACAGGGGATATACCATTTTCTTGTACAGGCAAAAGTGGAAATCGGATGTTTTGATGTTTTGGAGATAGCACCTACAGTACAATGTCTTACTGGCAACTACCACGAAAATAAAAACGAATATTCCGTTCCCTTTATTGAATTTTTCATCAATCCCGAAGGCTTTAAAGTCATACACAAATCATTGCAGTCTGAAGAGGGTGGTCGTTTTTTTCTCGAGCAGAATCTAAACGTGATTATTGAGGCTCCAGAGGACTTTCCCGTCGAATTGCCCGATAATTATTACTGGATAACATTCCAGCAGTTGATGCTTTTTATGAAGTTCAACAATTACCTCAATATTGCCACCCGGAATTTATTAGCGTTATTACCAATCGAAATGTAATATGAAAAAGATGCGTGTTGGAATTTTAGGTTGTGCAAACATTGCACAACGTTCAGTGATACCGGCAATACTTTCGCTGCCGGAGCACTATGAGTTGGTTGCCATAGCCAGTCGCAGTGCAGACAAGGCAACAAAATTTGCAGTAGAGTTTGGTTGCGAGGCCATAGCCTCATACGACAGTCTGTTGCAACGGCCAGACATAGATGCCGTATATGTTCCGCTGCCGACAGGTTTGCACAAGGAATGGATAAACAACGCACTACTTGCAGGCAAGCATGTTTATGCTGAAAAATCCATAGCGTTTTCATTGTCGGATGCGGAAGAGATGATAAATAATGCTTGCAACCATCATGTTGCCCTGATGGAAGGTTTCATGTTTCAATATCATTCCCAGAACATTAAAGCAAAAAAAATGTTGGAGGATGGTGCAGTAGGAGAGATAAGACATTTCAGCGGTTCTTTCGGCTTTCCTCCGTTTCCTGATGCCGGCAATTTCCGTTATGACAAGGAAATCGGTGGAGGTGCAATATATGATGCATGCGGCTATCCTGTCAGGGCAGCCTATTTTCTGTTAGGAGATGCGCTAAAAGTTCAAGGAGCATCAGTTTATTACGACAAAAAACATAAAAGCAGCCTATATGGAAGTGCGTACCTACGAGGCGATAATGGCTTGGGAGCTTCTGTCTCCTTCGGTTTCGACAACTATTACCAATGCAATTACCAAATATGGGGTAGCAAAGGCAAGCTGACAGCAAACAAAGCTTTCACTCCTAAGGCCGACCAAGCAACCACATTGACCTGGGAGCACGACTATCAAGTAGAAACTATTAACTGCGAGCCAGACGATCATTTTGTCAATGCATTGATAGAGTTTCATGACATAATTGTCAACCCTGCTTTACGGAAAAAACATTTCAGCGAAATATCACGGCAAAGTGAGGCTTTGGAAACTATTGCAAAACTTACACTGTAGATTATGGAAAAACAAAAATATTCATGCACTATCCTTGGTGCCAACGGTTACATTGGTCGCCATTTGGCTTATTACTTGAATAGAAAAGGATTTATGGTATATGCCTACGACATCCATTCTGAAAGAAATCCATATATTTCCAGCGAAATTCAATATCAGCAGTTTGATATTTGCAATAGTTACAATCATGTCAAATTCGATGTGGATTACCTCTTTGTTTTTTCCGGGATTACAGGCACCAAAAACGGCTTTGATCAATACAGACAATTCGTGGAAGTCAATGAAATAGGCTTGCTTAATGTGCTTTCAAAGGTAAAAGACATGGAAAAAAAACCAAAAGTCATATTCCCTTCCACACGTTTGGTGTATAAAGGAATGGACAATCCGTTATCAGAAGATGCTGAAGTGGAGGCGAAAACCATCTATGCAGCAAATAAATTAGCCTGCGAGCATTATCTAAAAATGTATGCCAACTGCTTTGGACTTACCTACAACATTTACAGGATTTGTGTTCCGTATGGCAACTTGTTTGATTACGACTTTTCTTACGGGACTGTCGGGGCTTTTCTGAGCAGGGCAAAAAGTGGTGGAACAATTACATTGTATGGAGATGGGGGTATAAAGCGAACACTAACCCATGTTATGTCTGTATGCCAACAAATAACAGACTCAATGTTATTGCCGGTTGGCAATAATTGTACATTCAATATTACCGGAGAATCATTTTCTTTGAAGGAGTTGGCAGAAAAAATCGCGGCCATTTACAACACGCCAGTGTCTTTTGTCCCATGGAATGAGATGGACAGGAGAATCGAATCTGGCAGTACCGAATTTGATGGCAGAAAAATAGAGTGTTTGATCAGAGTGGACGATAAATGGAAGTTTGACGAATGGATAAAAGAAGTTAAAAATCAAGAATTTATAAATCATACCACTTCCTCCAGAATGCAGTAGTCAGTTTCTGAACAAATCTGCGTGTAAAGAAAGGTAATCGTTTCAATCCGTTAAAGATCTTTATAATCCACTGCTTTGTCATAAACCAGCGCAGTGTTCTTGGGCTGATGTGCTTTTTGTTATCATCTACCATGAAGAGGTACTCTTTCATTTTGTTGCCGCCCAGGAAATGCAGACCCAGCATACGGACAAGTTCCCCGTTTTTATAAGTGGCATAAGGCAAATCGTCAATCCAGGTTATCTTTTTGATGCCTTTCTCCATCAGGAAGCCGTTGGCATGGTGAATTGCCGTGTCCCAGCAGGAGTTGTTGACAGGAGTTCCAACCAACGCAACATTTTCGCCACACTTGCTGAGATACAGATTGAACAATCTCATATCATCAACACCTCCCATACGAACTCTTTTTCCATGGTGAAAAAAATTGGAATAGTAGTCTTGATTGGAAGCCATTACCCCTTCATCAGTATATGCGAAGACCAAGAAATCCGTTAATTTAACACATCCTTTGTAATTCATTACAATCGAGTTGACAAAACTGTTGCATACAATTGTAAAGTCTGATTCAAGATAAGTGAGACTCTCTTTCGTTATGTCGCAGAAAAGCAATTCGTCGGACTCGCATACAAACACATGTTCAAGATGCATGGCTTCCATAAATTCTCTCAGTACAAACCATCGTTGGAAACAGAAGAGGTTATAATGATAAGGATTCGTCGTTTGGTGTTTGTACAATTGTTCAAATGCTTTTGCCTTGGAAAAGTAATCTGCAATATTCACGTGCAATATCTGTTCATCTGCGAAATTGCGATTGCTTTCATCGCCTAACAAATATATCTTACTATCTGGATTGTAAACTTTTGCGTGGTGCAAACAATTTTTCAAATAAAAAGGGTTGCCTTGGTGTACAACTACAATGGGAAGACTCATTTGGACTGTATTTTGTGTATATTTTAATCTAAAAAATCAGTAGAGACCTGAATTCCCAAACGAGTATAGTCGTTATCTGGACATTTTGTCTCACAAAACTGTTCCCTGGAGGTTCTCTCCAACGGAATGGAGATTATGTTCTCACATAAACCTAAATATGCTGCATTCGTGAGAACATTTGAGAAGAAGCCGACAAGAACGTCAACCTTGTTGACAATAAGAACAAGTTCCAGAGGATAATGAGTTTGTAATGGTGTTATCCCATTGGGCAACCATTTAATATATTCAGTCTCAATGGGGTGTGGAGCATAGTAAATATGTTTGCCGGAAAAATTGCAGGCCACACGATTAATTACTCTTTGATATCTTTCCAATGAAGATAGATGTAGTTCATACATTGGCTGTCCGACAATAACCACAGCATTGGAATTAAGATTGATATTTGATATTTTATTTTTTTTGAAAAAACAATACTTGTTTTCCACAATATTGTCTTGAGGCAGAAGTTGCGGCTTGTAAATGGTGAAATATGTCAAGGCCGGATATGTCCATTTTCTGGCAATAGAGAGAACAAATCCATGAAAAAGTTTTAAATTCCTATTTTGTTGAAGCATGATAAACTTTTCTTTATTTGTTCTTTCTCTGGCCTCTGATTCAGTTCGGGTACCCTCATCAATCAAGCAGAGCATGCACTTTGGATTTTTGTATTGAGTGAGATAAGCTATCGGCTTTACGATGATATCTGTTACTACACCAAAAAAACAACAATCGAATTTTTTAGATAACAGAACATAAAAAAAGAATTTGATATATGCCAAGATATAACCAATAAAACGGAGAGGATTTCTGTTGGAAAGATAAAGTGGCAAATGAATTGTCTTTTTAAAATGCTGCTTGAACAACGGCTCTTTCATCATTTCCTCAATCTTCTTTATTCTATCCATGCGGATATTGAATTGTCCGATTACCAGAATGTTTTCTTCGCATTCGAAACAATGAATAGCTTCGATGACATTTATGAGTTGAATCTCGGTGTTAATGATTGAAATACTGCGTTTCATATATTTACGCCGCTGAACGTCTATCTTCCAATAATCTTACGGTATATTGTATCTACTCTTCGTGCCTGTTGTTCAATGGTACAGAGTCGAGTATCGTCTTCTTCCAAAAAGGCTTTGGTTTCCAGATAAAAACCTGGCTTGAACTCCCTATCCAAACGGTCATCAATATCTAAAGGATATACTTTCACACTTCCTTTGTCTTGCAATTGCAATTGTTCCATTGGTTTCAAATAGATACGGTGTTTAGCGGTAAGCAGCTCAACAGCCCAACGGCCTGGTGCATTCCAATTTGCCAGGTACGAAAACAAGGCTCCATTGTCGGTTATGCCTGAACCAACAAAACTTGAAGGTGTGTGCCAACCCACTGAACCTTCCTGAAAGCAGACCATTTCCTTCGGTTCCCCTCCAAGAAAGAATGCCAAATCGACAACATGTGTGGAATTTGTAATGAACAAATTATTCTTCTCAATTTCAGGGATACTTGTTGAAGCTTCTATGACGTGTGCCCATTCAGTAAATTCAAAGTTAAATGACAGTAAACCACCGTCCTCCTTTATTATCTTTTCTGCTGCAAATACGGAGGCATAGAAACGACGGTTATAAGCAATGTATATGGTTGTACCATTTTTCATAACAGTATTCCTGACGGCTTCAACTTCTTCTGGAAGAAATCCCGGCTTTTCTGAAAGAATACACTTTACACCATAATTTGACAAGCAGATATTGGTTTTTCCCAAATCTGATGCCCGAACACAGTTTATTGCTTTTTGGGGAAGCTCGGGAGTCGTCATTAGATATTTTTCCAATCCACCAAGTATTGGTTCTATACCTGTTGCTTCTCTGAATTTCACTGCACTGGCTTCACCTCTGCCAATTACGATAAAATCTCTCCCTAAAGCTTTAAGAATTTTAGCGTATTCAATAGCAATGTTTCCCGCTCCAACAATCCATATTAAATTATTCATGCTTCAAAAGATTATGTTATGGGAAGTGTTTTTGAATTTTCTCCCGTAATTTCATTATATTTTTCGAGAATTTTTTCGACAAAAATCTTGTGATATTCGGCTGATTTTTCGTATGGCGAGAGAGGACAAAATCCAGTTCTCAGAATACTGTCGGCCAGAATTCCTGTCGTTTGGCTTTGAAATGGCGTGTCAACATTTGTTTCTTTACCATCTTTTATAAGTTTGCCAGAAATCTCATCAAGTGCAAAGTAGTTCAGACCGTTTCTCACTTCAACATGAGCAGGCTGTCCTAATGATGGAAGGCATGAAAGAATCAATTCATTTCCACTATCAGTCTTAATGCGCAATGTGCCATACATTTCTATGTATCCAGACCTTTTGCTTTCATAGATTTTGGGTTCTATCTTTTCTGTATTAATGGTAAATGTTTTATCATTGGTGAGGTACATAAATACATCGATAAAATGCATTGCATTGCAACAAAGTCCCCAATCTTTACCAACATACTCCATTTTTACGGGATGAGTATAATCAATACTGTTCTTGATAATACTGTATGAGCCAAACATTCTTCTTGGACAGTTAACCCAACACCGTACGTTCTTCTTTTTAAGTAAATTTCCTATTTCATCATAATCGGAAATTTGAGTGAACAACACTTTTTCTAATATCATGTACCTTACAGAAGAATGTGCCAGTAAATTTTTTACTATTGTCGCTCTTGATTTTGAGCTTGTTGCAATAATAACCAAATCTAATTGTGTGGGAAGGCCTTCTATAGTTTTAACATACCTGATAGTTTTTTTTCCAATTTCTTCAATCGAATCATATCTTTCCTTTGCGATTTTAAGGGATTCATCGCTGTTGTCAACAACTGTAATAGCAAGCTCTGACGATGCGGTTTTCAATCCCTGTAAATGGCGGCTTCCTAATTGTCCGGCTCCTATAATAGCAATGTTCGTCGTTTTCATTATCAATTTTTAACCGGCAAAAATAATGATATTTTGTGAAACTATTTAATATTCGTTGATATTCTTGATAGTTGCATTATAATTTTATCATATATGAACTGATGACCTATTGCAGTTAAGTGATGGTGATCTGACATAATGCCTTCGTCTGGAATGTTTGAGGTGTTGATGAAACAATCGCCAAATATTTCTTCTAATATGCTATTATACAGTAAAATGCGTTTTGAAATTCCTTTTGCCAAGTTTTCGTATTCTGGTCGTGGTGGTAAAATTCCTATTGCAAATATTGGAATATCAGGATAAGTTTCAACAAACTGTTTACAACAAAGTCTGAAATTGTCAGGGGATGTCCATGCAACCTTTCTAACATTGCGCAACCAATTTTTCGTCAATCTTTTAAGTGTTGCCTTACATGCTTTTGTAAAGAAATTTAATTTGAAAAAATGTTCTTCAAATTGCGTGAATGGGCGAGGTGCACAGTCAACAATGCCACACTGAATAATGACGACATCTGGACAGAACATTTTGTAATAAAATGTTTGATCCAACAAATCATTGATGGTTCCTGCTCCTTTAGAATACTGTACAAGTATATGGTTTTCTGACAATTTCGCAGGATAAGTTTCCTCGTAAAAAACCTTTTGAGGAATTTCCCGAGGAAGAGCCAAGGAGTCTGAAAAGATTTGTATTTTCATTTGCCAATACTATTTTACAAGTGTCTCACAATATCCTGTGCTTTGGCGTATTCATCCTTGTTGCCGATGTCGATCCAATAGCCATGGATGGGGAAACGTACAACTTTCTTATTTTGCGAAATCAATAATTCTATCAAATCGGTAGCATTGAAAAAAGTGTCTTCCGGGATGAAGTCAAGTATTTCACGCTTGATCAAATAGATGCCGGCGTTAGCATAGTAGTTGAAGTTAGGTTTTTCTCTCAGACCTGTGATGCTGTCCTCGTTCACGTCGAAAATACCGTATGGAACTGAAATAGAGTAAGGAACAGCGGCTGCCGACATGTCAGCTCCTGTTTCGATAAATTGCAGGTAAAAGTCTTCCAAATCTATATTGGTGAAAAGGTCTGAATTCATTACAAGAATAGTTTCGTTTTCAAACTTCTTCACAAAGCGGAGCGAGCCTATGGTTCCCAAAAAGCGAGGCTCACGTACACATTGCACTTTGATGCCGTTATGTTCAGTGGTAAAATGTTCTTCAAGTTGTTCTTTGAGGTAATTAACTGTTACAGAGATGTTTTTTATACCGTAGTATGTGAGATTGTCGATGTTGTAGTCAATAATTGCTTTGTCGCCTACTGGCAATAGTGGTTTGGGAGTTTTTTCGGTCAAGGGTCGCAGTCGTTCTCCTTTTCCACCTGCCATTAGCACGGCATCAATGGGCAGGATGTTCTTGTATTTCATCAAGTTGAATACTCCCACAATATGTTGTTGTGCATCCAAAATAGGAATAAATAAGATGCCTTTTTTCCGTAGTGATTTCAATTTCCTTACATCCCAATCATATTTCCAGATGAATTGAAAGTCCGTGTTCATCACCAAATTCACTGGAGTGTCAATGGGGTTCCCTGCGATCAAGCTTCTTCTAATATCACCATCTGTCAAAGTACCTACCATCCTGTTGTTATCATCCACGACAAACAGCGTTTGGACAGCATGGCCAATTTTGTTCAAGGCTGTAAGTGCTTGAAGAATAGTGGCTTGAAAACTGATAGTATAATCCATATCTAAAATTCATTTATGTTAACACAACTGTTATAGAGCAGCCCATTTTGACACACAGCATTTCAATTCCTGAAATCCGGCTTTGTTTTCAAACAGGTGAGTCGCTATCACTTGCATCAGCTCGTAATCCTCTTCTGAATCGATGTCCAGGATGCCGGTGTCAAACATAGTGATGGCGTCACAGTTTGAATTAAAAAAGGTGCTATGGGCTTTATCTCTAAGCGCTTTCGGTGAATAAGCATAGATAGATGCGTTCATGTCGTAAAACACAGGAGCTTCCTGCCGTGTTGTATAGGATGAAGCAATTGCTTTGCAAAAAAAGCCACTCTCTTCTTTTACCATATTAAAATAGGGATTTCGCCGGGAATGAGTAACAGAATAGACCACATCCACCTCAGGTCTTGCCATTTTTCTTTCTATGGCATTTTTCACATCCTGCACAGTTCGCAAAGGAGAGGTGATATCCAAATCCACCACCACATCAAAGTCCATTTTGAGGGTCTGCGAAGCGCGATGCAAACAGTCTAATATGACCGAAACCTTGGGCACTTTATCACCAGCAAGGTTCTCCTTGCGTTCCAGTATTGTCACAGGGAGTTCTTCCACTTGCCGGCATAATTGGATTAATGCCTGACTGTCTGTGTTTAATACAACTTTCACGCAATCATTAGCTGTGGTATAGTTGTCTTTGTACAGTTTAATTGCCGCCATAGAGTACCATACCAAAGGTATGCCGCAAAAGTCGCGTGCGTTTTTGCCTTTCACGCCCTTTGAGCCGGCTCGGCCACACAATGTGAACAGAATATTCATAATTAGAATTCTCCTTTCGCTATTTTCAGCACACGGTAAGCATGTTCGGGTGTGCTGTCGTTTTCTATTTTATGATTTATTATTTCAAAGAAATGCTCAATTTCTTTCATTTGGAAAGCATTCCGCTCACTTTCAAATTTGAGCGTATCCCCTTTTTTCAAGAAATTCACTGTACCCGCAATCAAATCACAATGAACAGTGTCGTTTTCCATAAAGAGGTCGAGTATTCGGAGTGTCTGTCTGCCAAAGTAATCTAAATGAAGTTCATAAGTCGTTTTTTCATTTCTGCCAATATAGATAGCAAGGTCGTCGCTGTCAATTTCTAAATTGGAAACCTTTTTTATCAGATGCTGGCATTCTGTAGGCATTCCGAAAAGCCAAGTTAGGTAATCCCATTCGTGAATCAAATCGATGCTCACTCCGCCTCCCATATCCTTATGGGCACTATATGTCTCGCGGTAATCCTGACCTTGTCGCCATTCTGGCAAATAGCTGGATGAGATGGCACGAGCAGAAAACACTTGGTCTAAGTCAACCTTGTTTTTTACATACTGCAATACCGCATTGTATCGCAACGGACAAGCCACATAACTTATTTTATCTTCAATCATTTTGAAGACATGCTCATCCACTTTGGTGCTGTCAAACACAGGTTTCTCAATGAAAAACGCATCTGTGTGCTTGACAAAACGTGTTACTGTTTCATAATGCATAGAAGTAGGGTTGGTGACAAACACCACATCATACTTTTTATTTGCAGGTATATCGTCAGCATATAGGAAACTATTGTTTACCAGTGGCTGCAAGTCCTCGTTCAAGGGTCTGCTCAATGAGCTGCGGTACAAGTCCACAGAGCAACTGTCTCCCTGAGATGCCAGATAAACATGAACATTTTTCAGGTGACGTGTGGCAATGGAGCCCAATCCTACAAATGCTATTTTATAGTTTCTCATTATGCTTCAATCTGATCGATAATCTTCAACAGTTCATAGTCCTTCTCGAATGTCCAAGCGGGAACTGCTTCGGGGTTGATAATTTGTGCAAGAAACGCATTCAATTCCTCACGATAAGGATTCTCGGTAATAAAGGCGGCATAGCCATCCACATGCTCTGATGCGTCCTTGAATTTTATCTTTTTCTCTGTCTTGTTTTCAATATCATATTCTGTCAACGAATCTGCAGTGCCATTCCACGACATTTGAAAAGTTTCGCCATAGACATCAATGTGACGGATAGATTTGCGGGTTACCACATCCACAGCCAAGACACCCTTGTTGCCATTTTCATGTTCTATGGTGATGAGGTAGTTGTCGTTGTAGTTGATGTTCAACTCGGTGTTTTTGCTCTTTACAGCAGAAACATTCTTAATGGCACCGAAAGCAGTTACAATCCATGGCATGTCAATGGCCATAATCTCACGGCAACCGTTAGTGCGCGGGTTGCCGATGAAATAGTTGTTATAACTTTCCCAAGGATGCCAATCGGGAAGATATTGTCCAATATGGTAGATATAGTTCAACAGACAAGAAGCCTTGTTGGCCTTTTCTATAATGGTCTGTGTTTCTTTTCTGTAAAGAAAAGTAGATGAAAGAAATAATACTTTGCCTTTTTCTTGTGCCAGTTCCATATTCTCTGCATAGCCATCGGCAACCAGATTGATTTCAGTGAATACATGCAAGTTGTTTTGCAAGCACTCTTTGATAATGGCTGCGTGAGAAAGCGGAGAGGTGCTGATAACAGCGGCGTCAGGATGTTCGGCTGCTACCACTTCTGAAATGCTGGAATAGCATTTGATACCATACTTGTCTTTTGCCTCCTCACAGCGGCTCTTCTGACTATCAATGCCGAAAAGCTGAATGTCTTTTCTTTCGCTCAACAAACGGATGCGCCGCTTGCCCATGGATCCGAGACCAATTACTATTATTTTCATAACTGTATATCGTAGAAATGTTTCTGATTCAAATTGTCAAGCGGATAGTTGCTGATAACATTAAATATGGTTTGAGCCGTACCTTCTTTATCGTATGGATTGTGTATGGCAGCAGCTTTTTGTTTAAATTCCTCCGACAAAACAATGCCTAATCCTTTAAGAACTGATTGTTTGTCTGTTTCACAGCTAAACACACTGTTGGCGGCCATTCTTCCCTTTTGCCTGTCTCCTATATTCAGAGTAGGGATTTTAAAACTTGGAACTTCCACAAGTCCACTGCTACTGTTTCCAACAACAGCGGCCACTTGTTGCATGACTGATAAGTATCTGAGCACACCGAGTGACTTGAATGCTTTGGCTCTTGATGGATTCTTGGCAACAAACGTGTTGATGGCTTCAACAATTGCTTGTCCTCCAGTATCACTGTTGGGCATAGTGAAAATGATTCGTAAATTTTTCTTTTCATCCAAAGCGGCAATGAAATCATCTATATCCTCTTTTGCAGTTCGATTGCCAAGAGTAACGGGGTGATAGGTTACTAAAATGGTATGGTCGTCTATGGCAAATCCGATTTCTTTTTCGATCTCGTCCTTGCTCATCAACGGTAACATTTTTATATTCTCAACACCTATTGAGCCTACATTAAATACGTGGTCAGGTTGTTCGCCCAATTGGATAACTCTATGGCGGTATTCTTCGCATGAGGTAAAATGAAGATGACTCATTTTGGTCACGCTATGCCGAATAGCATCATCGTAGGCACCTTCGGTAATCTCCCCACCATACAGATGAGCAATAGGTATTCTGAATATAAGAGCTGCAGAAGCAACCGCCAACATTTCGTAGCGATCGCCCAATATCACAATCAAATCTGGCTGAAGTGCCTCGTATGCTTTGGCGAAACCGGTCAAGGCCCTTGACAGCGACAACACTGTTGTGAAAGCATTATCGGGAGCATTCTCATCAATGATAGGAACTTTGTAATCAATAGTAAAGCCATCATTCTCAATCTCTTGATAAGTGTTGCCGAATTTGGGTGACAGATGCATGTTGGTGGCTATGATCTGCAATTGAGTGCTAGCATCGTCCTGAACCATTTTCATCAGGCGACTGAGCAGGCCATATTCGGCGCGGGTTCCGGTAATGAAACAGATTTTTCTCATAGTTTTATCCATTATTTTCATTCACATGCCAGTAACCACCCTTGTCTGGGCCGATACGAGTAAGGAGACCTTGTTGTTTGAGTAAATCGATGTCCCTATGTATGGTTCTTCGTGTCACATGAAAGATTCGGGCTAAATCAGTAGTGGTTATAGATGTGTTCTTTTTCATCTCCTCTATGATTAACAACAACCTGTTTTCTGTGACATTTTCTGTGACATTTTCTGTGACATTTTCTGTGACATTCTTTTCGGTACTATCACCCAATTGTCTCTCGGAACCGCTCACTTTGCTGTATAACAGAGAGTACGCTGTCCCCAATATCATAAACGCCACCTGTTCGTACTT
>CADBQG010000074.1 GCA_902796805.1 uncultured Bacteroidota bacterium | reverse complement strand
GGTGGCGTGGACGGAAAGGCGGCCTTTGCCGTACAGGGCTTTGATGTCGAAGGGGACCTCCACGTAGGCGGCATCCATGTTCTCGTTCTGGAGAATCACCGCGTCGAATTCCATTCTTCGGGCCGCCCGCTCCTGTCCGTAATATTCCTCGAACTTCCGTCTCATTGCGGCCTCGTCATCGATGGTCTTGCGCAGGGCCTCCAGCCGTTCGGCGTTGGGGAGTGGTCGAACCAGAGGCGCAGGTAGCCGCCACGGCCGTACTTATCGCGCAGGTGCTGCACAATTCGCTCGAAATGGGCCACAACGGTGTCAGGAGCAAGAAGGTGGAGGAGTTCGTGTAAATGCTCTGTTATTTTTCAGTTTTAGCGGACGGAAGAAAAAAAAATAGTATTTTTGCGGCGGCAAATTCAAAGTTTGCAGAATATTTGGCATTCCTTATGCGGATGTCGATGCAGTTCTTTTTTTATGACATAGATATAGAAGCGTATAACTTTCCTTGTCTTTTGAAATTTCCACGTCTAAAAGGCACAACAAGTAGTAAAGTTGTAACGCTCGCGTGTGTTCACGTGGGCTTTACTTTGTTGTTGTGCAAGGTCGTGGAAAACCTCAAAAGGCGATGAAGTCGGAGCTCACGCTTTTTTTTTGTTGAACCACACCCTCCGGGAGCTCAGGGCGGTGCGTAACACGGATGCGTTAAATCTGTATTGTGAGAATTTATGAAGAAATTCGCCTTTGTTGTTGTCTGTCTGATCGCTGTCTCCTGCCATCATGAGAAACCCGTTGCAGATTTTTCCTACAGGGTCTCTCCCGACTTTCGCGTTGTTTACTGCGAAAATTTGTCGACGAACGCCGACAAGTACCAATGGACCATTACATTTCCTGACGGAAGGACTGAAAAGGTGTCAACACCTAACATGACGCCGATGTTCCGGTTGCATACCGACGGTGTGGTTGCCGCCGGGGAATACCGTCTGAGCCTTGCGGCCTCCAGTAAATACGGCTATTCCGAAAAAGTCGAGACATTCACAATAGATCCCGGCTCCCAGAATGCGCCCGACGCCTATTTCACTGTCTCGTCGAGCAACGGCGACCGCGTGCCCACCACGCTGACTTGCACAAACAATTCTACAAACGCCACGCACTATTCGTGGACACTCACACGACCTAACGGCTCCACGACCACAAGTACGATGAAGAACCCTTCATTCAGCTGCACGGTCGCAGGCAACTATACGATAAAGCTCACGGCTTACAATTCGATGAACGAAAGCGACAGTTACAGCAAGACAATTAAACTGGAACAGGCCCCGTCATACCAATCGTACACAATCACCTGGCTGAGGTTGGAGAAGATACCCATGCTTTGCGACGACGGCAGCAGCTGGGATACGGGTTTGTTCGGCGGCTCATACCCAGACATCTATTTCAAGATACAGAATTCCTCCAATACTCAGACATATTTCACGAGTCCTGTGAAGGAAGATGTGCAACAGTCAGATCTCCCGATAGCCTGGTATAGTGTCAACACCACCTTGGATATCGGGACTGAATACAAGATAGCTTTCTATGACAAGGACGGCGCCTTGGATCCCGATGATATTATGGCCAATTGCATCTGGGAGTCTAACCCAACATCGGGTGTCTCTTCAATGTTCTGGGAGTCATATTCAGGCGACATCAGGTTTGTTGTGGGCCTTGAATGGAGCGGCGCGTCTGTTGACCTTACAAAAGGCGTTGATGACAACCAGCCGGTGGAAGGCAGCAAAGAGCCGGTTCGTGCAAGGTGACGGAAAACATTAACAAGCAATAAAATAAAAATAAAGAGATGAGTAGAAGAATTGTTTTATTTATGCTGCTTTTCTTTGCAGCAGGTCTTGCTGTCGGACAGACGACACAGCCCTACGGCTCAAGCGGAGACAAAGACCCGAATGCTCCGCCAAACTGCATAAAAATCCCGGGAAAAGACCTCTATGTGAGCTATGCCGACGAATCATCACGCATGAATTACGGTATGGCCAAGAGCGTCTGCGAAAGCAAGGGCAAAGGCTGGCACCTGCCAACTGTGGGCGAATTGCTGATTGTGTATCAATACAAGGACATGTTGGGCAACTTCAAGCGCGAATACTACTGGGCAGTGGATCAGAATCCGGAAAACGGAAGGTTCTTAAATGTAAAATTCTCCAACGGCAAGGTTGCCGACGAGAACTTCGGAGAGAACAACTCAGTACGTTGCGTGTGGTGTCCCGACAGCAGATATTAATTTAACAAACAAGTAGATTATGAAAAAAAAGTTGTGTTTTGTATTTGCTGTCGCAGTCATGCTTTGCAGCATTTCTCATGCCCAGGAAACCGTGTACCTCAGGAATGGTAGCGTTGTCAGGGGCGTGGCAACGGAGATTCCAGGGAAAGACAACGTGCAGGTGAACTCCTCCGACGGCAGTGTCTTCATTTTCGAGACAGGCGAAATCCTCAATATTGTCAAGGAAAAATGCGACTTCAGCGAGACAGTTCGCCTGAAAAACGGAAGTGTGATACATGGTTGTGTCTCCGAACGGAAACCAGGTGTCTCGCTGACACTTCAAACCAAGGACGGCAGCCTGCTGAAATACTCCATGGATGAGGTTGCAGATGTAGAGAAAAGTGTTGCTGGAAATTATTCTCCGGCTTATATCGTAAAATCAGACAAAAGCATAAAGCGAGGTTACAGAGGCTTTGTCAATTTCTCTTACAACGATAATTTCAACGGTTACAGGGGAGGCGAATTCAACACTGTTCATGGTTACCAGGGCAATCCATATCTTTTCATTGGTGTAGGCTTGGGCCTTAACTTTGACTATTGCGCCGGTTATTATGACTATTATACTACTTTCATAAACTATTATCATCATTATGTCGAGTGGGCTGAGGATTTTATAATCAGTATTCCTGTATATTTGAACGTCAGAACTGATATTCCGCTCGAACATGGCGGCCCTTTTTTCGACTATAAACTCGGTGTAGATGCATTTAGTGTCGGATCTGTGTCATATCTTTATGAATTCATTCATGCACACTCTATACTCTCGGTAGGCTATCGCGTGAAGTTCAGAGGCAAGGGCGGTGTTGATTTCAGTTTGGGCTGGAAACACGACCGGCCGCTTAGCTCCTGGAAAACATACAGCTCCAACAGCCTGAGGCTGGGTATTGGTTTTGATTTTTGATGCAATACTAAATTTTCACAATTCAATAGATTCATTTTATGAAGAAAATTATAGCATTAGTTCTGCTTACAGCAATTGTGGATGCTGCCTTTCCCCAAGAATCGGTGCATATAAAAAACGGAAGCATCGTAAGAGGTACTGTTACTGAAAACAACGGCAATGTCAATGTGCTGTCAAGCGATGGAAGTGTCTTTGTGTACGACACGGCGGATGTCTTGAAAATCACTTCGGAATGCAGGGCGAAAGGACAGACAGTTTTTCTTAAGGACGGCTCGATTATCAAAGGGTGTGTTTTTGAAAGGAAGCCCGGGAAGTCTGTGTCAGTTAGAACCTTGGATGGAATGGTCTCGTCTTATAGCATTGATGAGGTGCAGTACATAAGCGAAGGCGACAACAGCAGGATAGGTCGAAGCGCCCCGACTTCTTCTCACAGAGGCGACCTTTACAGGGGGTATCGCGGTTTCGTTGACTATTCATTCCTTTTGGGTGGTGAAGGTCTCACTTATGGCGGCCTCTTCACCACTGTGCACGGCGGTTATGTGCTGCCTTATCTGTTTGTGGGTGGTGGCGTAGGCTTCGGGATTGATTTGTATAAGATAGCAAGTTATGACTTTCCCCAGCATGAGGTGGAGTTTTCAATCCCGCTGTTCCTCAACCTACGTGGATATTATCCATTGAGAAATGGAAGCGGCGGTCCGTTTGCAGAATTAAGGGTCTGTTTGGACATTCTGAATATAGGTTCTATCTCCAATGTGTTCACAACATCACTCATGTCGAGCGCAGCCATTGGCTGGAGATGGGAAACCGGTGATGGCGGCATGAATTTAAGCGTTGGTTGGAGGGGCAAGTCTCCATATTGGCGCAGGGGCAACCAATTTATGATGACCTTGGGATACGATTTTTAATCATCCTTCCAGGGTGGTTTTCACCAATGCTGATTCCAATGTCGCATCGTTGCCAATTTAAATCATAGCCAGGAGACTCTGTTTCAGGGTTTTAAAAGACAAACTTGATTTTGCAAGGTTGTCTTTTTTTTTTAAGAGATTTTTCACAAATTGTTTCTGCGTATATTTGACAAATGACCTTGTCATTTGCGGCTGCGGTCTTGGTTTCAAATATGATAAAAAATAATCGGAATTATCCCTTTTAGTCTTGTAGGACTTCAAGTTCAATAGTCGCTTCGCAGTTGTCCGTTTGTTCACCAATTTCTTGGGTTTTGCAAACGGTTGGCACACAACTCCACGACTGTACTCGACATTCCTTGCCGAAATATGTTTCTGTCACTCATCTGGGTCGTAACGCTCGTTGTTCTTCGCTGCGTTGATGTCTCTGTCGTGATGAACACCGCAGTTCGGGCAAGTCCAGAAACGAACATTCAGATTCTTGACTTTATCACGCTTGGATTCCGTCAAGAAGTTCAAGATACACGCCTCTGTACAGATATCCGTTGTATGATACCCATTCGGTTACTGAATGCAAAACATCGTCAAACGTTTTGCTGCTACCGTTCCTTTCGTTGATTTTCACAACAGCATTTTTTATTTTCTGAACAATCTGTTCGCTCACATCCTCAAAAATTTTGAACGGAAGCGTGTATTTGAAATTCTTTCCGATTACGGAATAGTCCTCCGCATTGCTTGCGTCATTGACACCGACCGTTTCTTCAACCAGAACATAGGGGTTTCGCACTTTGTCATATTTTGCGGATGTGTCCTTTTTCTCATAATAGAACGAGTGGAGTTCTCCATCAATGACAGTACCGTAAATGAACGATGTCTGTTCGTATTTTCCAGCGTAGTATGCTGAAGTTGCTGGATAACCGTCAGAATTAAGCGGCATGTTCAATATGTATAGCGAATGCTCGTCATTTCCTCCGAAATGGCCTTTCTGTTCGACCCACACATAGCGTCCGCCTTTCAGACTTTTCTTCAAGTTGGCAAAAAGTTATCGGTTTTCCTTGTGCGAAAGTTCTTTGGAATCTGGGTTTTCGCTGGTCAGAATCGTGAAGTTTTTGATTCCGCCATTCTTTCCCATAAATGTTCCTATTACATTTTTCACAAGTCTGCGTTTCTCGTGTCTTGTGAATTCGTCTATGCGTTCAATTCTCTGTTCCATATATATTATTTTTAATTTCGGAATTATCTCTTTTGTCCTTGTAAAATACATCAATCACATTTTGTGTTCAATTCGGCAAGTACATCATCAATACTTTTGTCCATAGGAACATTGCCGATAAGAATTATCTTCGTCAACATAAATATCAACTGATATTTTGGTTATGTCTTTTGGCAGACAAGCAAAATTGTAAAGTTCATCAATAATGCGCTCTTGGTTCATTGATGACAAAAATTCTTTAGAGGTTTTAATGTGCGCCATTTTTGTCTATGCTTTACACTTACCTATATTGAATATGATAAAAATCTTGCAAGAATATACAAAATTCATTTACAAGACTAAAAGGGATAATTGATTTCTTTTTTGAACGGCAAAGATACAAAAAACGCTATCGCAAAAGGCACGCCGGCAATGTGCATGAATGGTGGAATTTCGGCGAGCACAGCAAGGCCGGGCGCGATGGCTTTCTAGAATCATTTAAAGTGGCAGTGGCGTTGCGATGAGGTGGTGTTGTGTTTGCCCGTTCCTACCTCGTCATTTCAACAACTTTTTGATCTGTTTTTCTGTGGCGACAGGCAACAGCCGCGAAAGATGCTCCACCATGCGCCTATACGACTCATCTGGTGCCCGGTCGCGCAGACAGGCCTCCTTGCCTAACAAGAGTTCAGGTGTGGTGAGCAATGACCATCCGAAACCGTATTTCCGGCCGTGTTTGTCAACTGGATAGACAAAGTCCTCGGTCACTATGTAAGTCGCCATTTGCAGCCGTCCCACGTAAGCATCGAACTTTGAACGCATGTTCTTTCCTGTGAAGTCGCACGCTGCACGCAGGTCGCGGGCTATCATACTGCCGTGATCGCGCAATGTGGCCAAGATGATACCCTCGATGCTGAACTCCTCTGGCTCAGGATTCTTACTGCGGCGCCAGTTGCAGAAATCAGGCCACCACTCGCGACTGATGAAACCGGCTTTTCCTGCGAAGAACTTTCCATACACGCAGTTGCCATCGCGCACCACCGACCCTTTCCACTGCCAGAGCGGCCATTCCCATGAGCCGTCGTCAAACTGTGTGAAACGGCACTCCTCGGCCATCAGGCTCTCCGCTGCATAGCCCCTAATGCCGCTCTCCAACAGCGGCAGGAAGCCTGCATGCCTGACACAATCTATCAATTCAGGGCAAGAGTGAATACAACCTATATCGCCGTTGCTCTCTTGGATATTCTTGAAATATTCTACAAATGAGTTCATGAATTACGGTTAAATTTTTAATGTTTTGTCCAAAGCCCCTTCTCCCACCAGTCGCTCTGTTCCGCAACCATCGACAACGCTGACCGTAGATGCAGAAAATCGTCGAAAGTCCAGCCCAATACCCCTTCGCAAACTACAATCCGTTTCCCGTCGGGACGGAACATCCTCAGGCGGTCAGGACCTCGCCCACCATTCAAAACATCCCACGTGAATCCCTCGAACGAAATCACATCCTTGATGGGACGTTTCATTATGTCATAACGCAAAGTCCTGATTTCCATTTTCTTGTAATCCACATAGACGGATTCCACCAAACTCCCTTTCGACACAAAAGAAATGAACAATGCAAAGGAAATAGCGAAGATGAAAACAAAAAGCAGATTCTCAATAAGAAAATGCAAGGGGCCGCTGATAAGAAAGATGGCTGTCTCCATCAAAAAGAGTACTGAAAAGAGCCACACTATGCGAAGATAAAAACGGGTCACCACAGAGTATTTCCGTTGACTCCGTCGGATAACCCTGACATACTGCGGATATGTTTCGGACTGAGAATTTTGTGGTTCTTCTTTCATAGAAGGTAATCGTTGCAAAGATACAACTTGCTCAAATCATTCATCATATCTATTCCAACAACATAAAAAAACCAAAGCCTATTTCAGAGCCTTGGTTTAACTATTTTTTCTTGTTCTAACATTTCACAGAACTAAAGATTCTTCCCGAAAAACGCCGCCAGTGTGTCCCAAGGGATGTAGTTGCCTTCGCCGCCGTCGTAGAGGTCGCAGTGGGTGGCGCCGGGGATGATGAGCAACTGTTTGTTGCCGGGGTTGGGGTTCGGCTTGCCGATGAAGTTGTAGCCTTCGGCTTTGCCATCCACCAGGTAGTGGTAGGCGGCCTCGCCGAAGTAGCGGCTGTGGGCCTTCTCACCGTGCATCACGAGGACAGCTGAGCGGATCTCGTTGATGTAGTAGAGGAAGCGGCTGTTGGCGTAGGCCTGCGTGCCGATGACGCGCCAGCCGTCGTTGCTGTTGCCGCTGCGCTTGTGGTAGCCGCGCGGGGTCTTGTAATAGGCGTGGTAGTCCTTCACGAACTGCGGGGCGTCGTCGGGAACGGTGTCCAACACCCCTCCGGCCATGGCCAGCGGGTCGGCGAGACGCTGCTTGCCCATTGCCTCGCGGGCCGCGTGGCGGGCCTCCTCGTTGTTGTCGCTGTCGTAGTAGCCGTTGCCGCTGATGCGGGTCATGTCGTACATGGTGCTGGCCACGGTGGCCTTGATGCGCGGGTCGGCAGCGGCGGCGTTCAGCGCGATGCCGCCCCAGCCGCAGATGCCGATGATGCCGATACGCTCCGGATCAACGTTCTCCAACCCCGACAGGTAATCGACGGCGGCAAGGAAGTCCTCGGTGTTGATGTCGGGCGAGGCGGTGCGACGGGGCTCGCCGCTGCTCTCTCCGGTGTAGGACGGGTCGAAGGCCAACGCCACAAAGCCGCGCTCGGCCATGCGCATGGCGTAGAGGCCGCTGCTCTGCTCCTTCACGGCGCCGAAGGGACCGCTCACCGCGATGGCGGGGAGACCCCTCCCCACGCCCTCCCCAGAGGGGAGGGAGCCTTTAGGCTCATACAGATCTGCGGTCAGGGTCAGGCCGTATTGGTTCTCAAACGTCACCTTGCGGTGGTTCACTTTTTCGCTGAGCGGGAAAACCTTGTCCCACTCTTGCGTGAGGTTCAGTTCATGTTTCATTTTCTCGTTGTTTTTCGTTTCTTGCTTGTTTGTGCAGGCGGCCAGTGTCAGTGCCGCAAGGGCGAGGAGGATGAATTTTTTCATTGTTCGGGTTTGTTTTGTTGATTATCTATGGAAAAAACTATGGTGGCAGTTCCGCTACCGAGAGCGCTTTTCAAGCCTTCGACATCTGCAATATGACCCATTGCGGAGTAACTATATGAGGTTGAGAAAGTTTCATAAAAACCACCACACAATTGTCTTGGTAGAGCATTATGTCGCCTGCATGGATGGTGTCCACCTTAGTTCGGTTGGTGGGCAGCGATTGATCGAGGTAATAGTATTTCTCGTTGTTGTTCAAGTCCTGCATCTCAAGTGTCAACGGCAGCATGGCACAAAAAGCCTCGGCTGTTCTGTTCTGCTCCATTGTTGCCGTAAAAGTTCGGTTGCCGACGGCGAGTGTTATGTCCTTTAATGGACGTGTCAACTGTGTTATATTTTCATCGTCGGGGGTACAAGCCACACCAAGCAGAAGCATCGTTGCAAATAACAGGTTCATTGTTTGTTTCATCTTTGTGAAAAAGTCGTATGGTTCAAATTCTCAGTTCCCGTATCACCCTTGCCGGGCTTCCCGCCACCACCATATTGTCGGGCACGTCCTTGGTGACCACGCTGCCCGCGGCCACGATGGCGTTCTCGCCGATGGTGACGCCCGCC
>CADBQG010000073.1 GCA_902796805.1 uncultured Bacteroidota bacterium | reverse complement strand
TGAACCCCGCTGTCCAACTAGATTAGCCCACACCTAAGTGTGAACACTAACCTTATGTTGGACAACGGAACCAATCGCTTCCGTGAAATTGCTTTTATCCGATTTTCCAAATCAAGAGTTTCCGACGCTTTTGTTTTGAACGCGAATAATAGCTAATGCTTTGGTTTATAATATGTTAATTACTTCTCTCTACAATAAATCGTTAATTTTGGTTTTAACTACAAAACAACGGCAAAGATAGTAAAATAATTAGTAATGAAGATTAGTGGGCTGGAAGCATACTTCATTAGTTTTATGTTCATGTGGAATTTGGGATAAAGGAATTTTGTGTAATTTTGCGGCGGCATGTTTCCGGATTTTGTTCAACCGACCTCGCAGGGTTTGGGGATATGGCGCGAAAATGTTTAAAAACAGAGGTCTGCTTTGATTATGAACAAAACAGTTGTCAGAACAGCGGTTCTTGTCTTTTTGTGTTTAGTGTTGCGCCATACGGCGGATGCCCAGTGGTATGTCGGCGCAAAGGGCGGGTGGACCTTCACATCCATCGACCGCTCGAACGCGGGACGCATCGACGAGAGCTATTCGCCTTTGAGCGGCTACGAAGCTGGAATACAGGCGAAATACGGATTCACCGACTGGTTTGCGCTGCGTGCCGACCTGAGTGTTATGCGCCGCTCGCACAGGATGGACCGGAATCTCAACTATCTGGATCCTCTTTACACCGAACACCACAATCTATACCTTATGCTGCCCGTCACCGCCGACTTCTCGTTTGGTGGGAAGAAGCTGCGCGGACACGCGTATTTAGGCGGCTACATCGGCGGGTGGCTGCAAGAGCGCATTAAGGGAACAACCTACTGGATGACAGATTATTATGTATATTTCAACCCTTTTGACGAAAAGCGCGAATTCACAGGCGAGGACGCACGGTTCTGCGCCGGCCTTACCGGCGGTGTAGGAATAAGCTACGATTTCACCGAACACTGGGGCGTCAATCTGGACGCTTTCTACCACTATGACTTGACATCGCACCACCGCGGCTACAAAAACCTTCGCGACCCGCGCTACCTTAGCACACTGTCGGTTTGTGTCGGAGCCTGTTACAAATTCTAACATTTGTTTTTTTAAGATTGTAAAATATTATAATACAGATAATTATGAAAAGAATACATATAATTGCAGCATTAGTTCTGATATTATTCAGCTCTTGCAGGAGGGAAGCCGACTATATGCCATACATCGGCGAAACAGGCAAGTTGGCATACAGCACCTATTCAGAGCAGTTTGAATATATCTGGAAGGTGATCAGCACAGGATACGTCTTCTGGGATGTTGACACCATCGACTGGGACGCGATGTACGAACGCTATATGCCGCGTTTTCAAGAACTTGACAAAAGATGTGAGCAAGTAGGCTATATTCCGACGAGTGAGTTGAACGACCTCTACACGGGTGTGATCGGCGGTTTGCGCGACCACCATCTGTCGTTCTTGCTGCGCAACCTGCATCCGGCCCCCGACGACCAGTTTTCCTCGGTTTCGGTGAACCCTTCCAATCTGGACATTCCTTTCCGTGATTACTACATCGAGTCGGCAAGTGAAGAGAAGGCAGGTCTGTTGGCATTTTTGGAGAACATTGATTCGCAATACAATGTTGAGGAGCACGAATCGTGTAAGGAACACATCAGCGAAATCGGCGCTACTGTGAACTATCATTACATCCTGTTTTCTCTGCCTGATGGCCGCAAGGTACCCTATCTATGGCAGTCGATGGCCTGCATCACTCCTGCGATACGTCAGGGCGGCGAGGCTGCAAAGCTACTCGACAACTACTTCAAAGCCATTGTGGAGACTCCGCGCAGTCAGTTGGCCGGTATCGTCCTCGACAACCGCGGCAACCGCGGCGGCTACCAAGACGACCTCGACTACCTTGTTGGCACATATCTCAATGAGCGTGTGGAAATCATGAAGACACGTTATAAAGAAGGTCCGGGCCGTCTCGAACATTCACCCTGGACATCCTACTACTTGAGTCCTAACCAGAAATACCACCGCGACATCACAGCCGAGAACATACCCTACGTGGTGATTTGCGACATACACTCCGTCAGCATGGGTGAAATAGAGCCGATGGTGATCAAGGCCGTCCTTCCCACTGGGTACACAATAGGTGAGCGCACTCACGGCGGCACGGGTCCGCTCCAGCCTGCCGACTGCATAAATCTTAATTATGGCGGCCCGTTCGGAGACCAGATGCTCTCCAAAGGCCATTACGTTTACACATCCTCATTCGAGGCATCCATAGGCGGCAAGGTGATGGAGGGTATTGGGCACACTCCTGACCTGACGGTGCTGCGCAAAGACCACAACGGCGACTTCCGTCCGCAGTTAGACGCTGCGTTGGAGTATATAGGGAAGCACTGAGAAAACATGGTCTTCCACCGCAAACCACTATAGACATCGCAACCTAATTCTCTCCCACACCACATAATATGCAAAAAAATGCTATTTTGCGGGTTTCAAATGTCCTTTTTGAAAAAATATAAAATCGAAGATGAAACTTATGTTGAGAACATTGAGAACAACCACCACCCTTCTTTTGCTCCTGCTGACGGCTGGGGCGGCGTTGGCGCAGGGCGAGTTCGTGTGCGGCGACACCGTGCGCGACGGCAACGGCAATGCCTATGCAACAGTTAAAATTGACACTTTCTGTTGGATGAAGTATAATGTGCGCGCGCTAAACTATGCAGATGGCTCGGCAATAGCCAAAGTGATGGTGTATAACTCGGAACGATACAGCGACACTGCAGCTAACCTCGCCAACTTTGGAAGGTTGTACTCTTGATGGTCTGCCGTTAATCTGCCTGAAGGCAGCACTGATAAACCTGCAAAAGATGCTGACGGATTTGTTCAGGGCGTGTGTCCGGAAGGCTGGCATATCCCAACAGTATCAGACATGTATGAACTGCGGAACTACCCTGAAGAAAGTCTGCATAGTGCTGACTTTTGGGTGCAGCCAAACGCAAATACCAACAGTACTGGTTTTAGTGAAGTGCCTGCTGGACGTTTTTCGGCGGAATTCAACCGCTTCGACGGCCTGTTCACAAATTCCTATATATGGACCGACAGCGCGTCGTCATCGGAATGGGTTGTTGCCTGTAACAGTCGTTATTTCTGCGACTACGCCAGAGAGGAACAGATTAAGAAAATCGATGCACTGAGCGTAAGATGTGTGTTGAATTACGGACCTCTTCCTGAAAGTTGTCCCATCGTATCAACTGACACAGCATTTGTTTCATCTTCAGGTAATTTGAAGTTTGAAGGACATGTTGAAGACCTGCATGGCACAGTTGAGAGTTCTGGCTTCATTTATGGTAGCAGAAAATCATCATTGACAGATACTGTTGTTAACAAAAGCGGAAACAGCGGATTTATAGAAGCTGAAATCAATGGTCTATATCCTTGCGACTCGATATTCTACGTTGCATTCTTGAAGTCGTCAAGATGCACTGAAACTGTTTATGGAGACACTCTGTTCATCAGGGTTCCGTCCTCGATTTCAAACTTTCCTAACTGCGGTGTAGTTTATGACCACGAGGGCAATAAATACAATACGGTTATTATTGGTGAACAATGCTGGACACGCGAGAACATGCGCTGCAAGACAAGTCCTAAGGGCACACCGATACCAACGGGGAATGTCGTCAGCTTCACCGAACCATACTACTACGACAATACTTCGTCTCCTATTCCGGACACTCTGAAAGGTTTGTTGTATAACTGGCCTGCAACGATAGACACGTCATACATTGCTGTTGCCCACGTGTCATTCACAAACCGGAGAGGCATCTGCCCGGAAGGGTGGCACGTGCCGAGCGACGACGAGTGGACGGTGTTGGAAAATTATCTTCCATCTTCTGACTGTTACGTTTGCGGCACAAATGTGAATGCAATTTCCAAAGCGTTGTCGTATAACAAGTACTGGGCTAACTCAAACACCGTGTGCACCCCCGGCAACGACCAGCAAAGCAATAATTCGTCAGGCTTTTCAGCAATGACAGTGGGCAGGAGGGAAAATGAAGCTTTCAATTGGACAAACTATGCTTCATGGTTCTGGAGTTCCACATCTCACTTGCATGATGAGGCAGGCAATCACCATTATGCAAGAACAAGATCTTGGTGGAGCCGCGACCATAAAATAGGCTGGTATTTTGGTGGAAAGCAGGTGGGGCAATCTGTCCGCTGCCTCAAGAACAACTGACGCCACAATGTCGTCTCAAAAATCACAAAAGCGGGTTGGATGCAATTCAGCCCGCTTTTTTTCACTTGCTTTTGCGCACCGGCTCGCAGGTGAGTCCCACGCCGAGTTTCTTGAATATCTTGTGGTCGACCTCGCTGAGCATGACTGTGGTGTGCGCCTGGCAGCCGTCTAACTGGGGCAGGCATTCAAGGGCGCGGCGGCAGTTCTCGTCGTTGAGGCTCAGCATCGAGAGGGCCACCAGCACCTCGTCGGTGTGAAGGCGCGGGTTGTGGCCGTGCAAGAGGTTGACTTTCATCTTCTGTATAGGCTCTATCATGGCTTGCGGGATAAGGTTTACCTCGTGGTCGATGCCGGCGAGGTGCTTGGTTGCGTTCAGGATCAGCGCGGCGCTCGGCCCGAGGAGCGGGCTTGTCTTCGCCGTGATAAGCGTCCCATCTGCCAGCTCTATGGCTGAAGAGGCCACCCCGCTCTCCTCCTTCTTCTTCCGCGCCGCAGTTATCGACCTGCGGTCCTCCACGGTTATCTGCGCCCGCTTTATGAGCAGGGATATTTTGTTGACCTCATGCTCCGTCGATTTCCCGTCAACAACGTTGCACAAGGCGTTGAAGTACCTCCTGATGATTTCGTCTTTCGAGGCCTCGCAGCAGACCTCGTCGTCGGAGATACAGTATCCGGCCATGTTCACGCCCATGTCGGTGGGCGACTTGTATGGGTTCTCGCCGTATATTCCCTCGAAAATGGCGTTAAGCACCGGGAATATCTCAATGTCGCGGTTGTAATTTACAGCCATCTTGCCGTAAGCCTCCAAGTGGAACGGATCTATCATGTTCACATCGTCAAGGTCGGCGGTGGCAGCCTCGTAGGCGATGTTGACAGGATGCTTGAGGGAGAGATTCCATACAGGAAAAGTCTCAAACTTTGCGTATCCTGCTTTAATCCCGCGTTCGTTTTCCTGGTAGAGCTGGCTTAGGCACACCGCCATCTTGCCGCTTCCCGGGCCCGGGGCTGTGACCACAACAAGCGGGCGCGACGTTTCCACATACTCGTTCCTGCCGAATCCTTCGGACGAGTCGATCAGCTCCACATTCGTGGGATAACCTTCTATTATATAATGGTAATACACTCTGATTCCGAGTCGCTCGAGCCGTTCCCTGTAAGATATTGCGCTGGCCTGTCCGTTGTAGTGCGTTATCACAACCCCAGTGACAAGAAACCCGTTGTTGATAAAAATTTCGCGAAGGCGCAGCACATCCTCGTCGTATGTGATCCCGAGGTCGCCACGAATCTTGTTTTTCTCAATGTCAACTGCACTGATCACAAGAACAATCTCAGCATCGTCTCGCAACTGGGTGAGCATACGCAATTTACTGTCGGGCTGGAATCCCGGCAGAACCCTGCTCGCATGGAAGTCGTCAAACAACTTCCCTCCAAATTCAAGATAAAGCTTGTGTCCGAACTGCGCTATGCGCTCCTTGATGTGCTCAGACTGGATCTTAAGATACTTCCCGTTGTCGAAACCGGTTTTCATAACTTCTAATGGCTTGAAATACGGGAAGCAAAGATAAGATTTTTTCAGCAACAATCATTCGACTAAAAAAATATTTTTTTTATCTTATTAACCGCTCAACTGCAATGCTGACAAATAAAATTCAATATTCTGCATAAACAAATGACGGCTGACAGAATTGAAATGTGTGTCTTGTTCGTAACTTTGTTGATAACAATAAGATGAAAAAACTTTAGGAGTGGTGTTTTGATATTAAAAAAAGTGTATTTTTGCAGCCTTAAAAATCGGACATAGAAAAGACGAATAAAAGACAATATAACAATGAAACACGAATTGATCCAGTACGTAGAAGATAATTTCGTTACCACGCAGGAGTTCCCGAAATTCAAGGCAGGCGACACCGTTAACGTGTCCTACAGGATTGTGGAAGGTTCGAAAGAGCGTATCCAGCAGTTCCAGGGAGTGGTTCTCCAGATCAAGGGTAACGGCGTAAACAAGACTTTCACAGTGAGAAAGATTTCCGGCGGAATAGGCGTTGAGAGGATTTTCCCCTTTACCTCCCCGATGATTGCAGACATCAAGGTCGTTAAGCGCGGACTGGTTCGCAGGGCAAGGATATACTATCTGCGTAACCTTACAGGCAAGAAGGCCCGTATCAAGGAACGCAGAAGCTAATCATAATGTAAGATTTAATGGTTAAATGAGAAAAGGATGGCTTCGGTCGTCCTTTTTTTGTACTTTTGCACCCGCTAACAAAAACCACATGTCGCTGATAAAATCAATGGAATCCACAGGCGCCAGGCTCTTCAGATACAGAGGGCAGATTCCGGTCTTGATATTCATCGCCGCTGTCCCCGCGCTTTTCCTGGCCCCCTTCGACACCATGTTCCACATAGACGCGTACCCGGCGTCGGCATTCTGCGTTTGTGCGGCGGCACTTTCCGCGGCTCTGATCCTCATGGGGCTCGCGCTTCGCGCCTACACGGTGTGCACCACGCCGAAAGGCACCTCCGGACGGAACACCGCCAGACAGGTTGCCGACTCGCTCAACACCACCGGCATATACTCCGTGGTGCGCCACCCGCTCTACCTGGCAAACTACCTTATATGGGCAGGAATACTTGTGCTAACGATGAACCCGTTCGCATTCGTAATCGTGTCGCTCGCGTACTGGCTCTACTACGAACGCATCATGATGGCCGAGGAGAACTTCCTTCGCGGAAAATACGGCAGCGACTTCGGGGAGTGGGCGCAAAGAGTGCCGGCATTCATCCCCAAGCCATCACTCTACAAAAAAGGGATGCTCGACTTCTCGCTCAAAACGCTCATAAGAAGGGAGTACGCAACCGTGATGTCGGCAGTCGTGGCCTGCCTGGCAGTGGACTACCTCAACAGGATAGTCTTCAGCCTTCACCACGAAGACTTCACGCTCGGGATCTCAACACCAATGCTCTGGATAACAGCAGCCTATGCGGTCATCGCCTTGGTCGTCAAGTTCCTCAAGCACAAGACAAGCCTGCTCAACGCCGACAGCAACAGAGACTAATCAACAAAAACACAGAAATATGGAGATTACACACATCGAACATTTGGGAATCGCGGTGAAGAGCCTGGAAGACTCTATACCCTACTACGAGAACATTCTCGGCATGAAGTGCTACAACATCGAGGAGGTCGCCGACCAGAAGGTTAAGACGGCATTCTTCAAGGTGGGGCAGACGAAGATAGAACTTCTTGAGCCCACGTCGCCGGATAGCACCATAGCGAAGTTCATCGAGAACAGGGGCGAGGGAATACATCACATAGCGTTCGCCGTGCCCGACACAAACGCCGCCCTCCACGAACTCGAGGAGAAAGAGGTGAGGCTCATCGACAAGGCGGCGCGCCCCGGAGCGGAGAACCTCATGATCGGATTCGCTCACCCGAAGGCTACTGGCGGCGTACTAACCGAGTTCTGCTGCCCAAAAGGAGAATAACCAATCATCCATGAAATGTTGAAAGACAAGAACTTCTGGCGGATACACATCAAATGGGGAATTATCCTCGGCATCTTCCTTGCAGCCCTGGAAATACTCAAGATGTTCGCCCGCAAGGTTGACTACCAGGCCGGGCAGCTCCTCGACTTGGCCATGATCATAGGGTTCATCCTCGTGCTGTTCTACGGGGTACGCGAGTTCAAGGACTACTACACCGGTCGTCTCTCCTTCGCCAAGGCGTTCCTCTCCACAATCACAATCACGATTGCCGGCGTTGCCTTTCTGTTCTGCTACGACAGCCTCCACTACTCCGTCTTTGAAAAGGACGGCCTTCAGAAAAAATACGCCGTGGCACTCGACAAATACAGGAACAATCTGGCAAAGGACACTCTCACGGCCGCCGAGCTGTCGGCCTACACCGACACTGTATCGTCCATAATGAATATACAGAAAGACGAATATCTTTCCATCAACAATGTGGCCGACACGCTTTCGTCCGAAATCAACACGGGAGTTCTTCTCTTTCAACAATACTACACAAAAAAAATTCTCTCAAGACCCGAGGCCGACAGGGAGTTCTACAGGCTAGGGGAATTCTCGCAATACTCCCGCAGGGTGCTGATGGAGACTTTAGTGAGCTACTCTGAACAGAACGAGTCGAAAACCTCCACAGCGGGCATACAGAACATCATACAGAACACCAACAGGGTCCTCGAGGGGGTCGACCCGCTGGAAAAGCGCTTCAACGAGACGAAGACGCACGTGCCCCGGTATGACAAGACCGGGAACTACGCCGCAGTGAGCGGTGCAATGTACCTGATATACGGGATGTTCTTCGGACTTTTCGTGGCTATGTTCCACTACAGGTCGAAAGACCCCATAGAGCCTGTCCCTGACGAGGATGCCGAAATCGTACCTGAGGGACAGGAAACTGAACCAGAACAACAAACAACACCTGAACAATAAGTTATTATGGACATATCGGTAATAATACCTCTTTTAAATGAGGCCGAATCGCTTCCCGAACTTGCAACGTGGATTGAGCGCGTGATGGCCGAGAACAACTTCACATACGAAGTCATAATGGTTGACGACGGGTCGACTGACGGCTCGTGGAACGTCATACAGGAGCTCCACGAGGCCAACAACTCTATAAAAGGCATACGTTTCAGGCGGAACTACGGGAAGTCGGCCGCGCTGAACACCGCATTCGAGGCCTGCAAGGGCGATGTGGTCATCACCATGGACGCCGACCTTCAGGACAGCCCCGACGAAATCCCTGAACTATTCAAAATGGTGAAGGATGACGGCTATGACCTTGTGTCGGGCTGGAAGAAAGTGCGCTACGACTCAAAGTTAGCGAAGAACATACCTTCCAAGTTCTTCAACTGGACAACACGGAAGATGTCGGGCATCCAGCTCCACGACTTCAACTGTGGCCTCAAGGCCTACAAGAGGGATGTCGTGAAATCGATTGAGGTTTACAGCGAGATGCACCGCTACATACCGGTGATAGCCAAATGGGCCGGTTTCAGTAACATAGGCGAGAAGGTAGTGATACACCAGAAGCGCAAGCACGGGGTGTCGAAGTTCGGCTGGAACAGGTTCGTGAACGGATACCTCGACCTCATGACGGTGAACTTCATGTCGAAATTCAGCAAGAAGCCTATGCACTTCTTCGGTTCCATGGGGACGTTGTCGTTCCTTGTCGGGATCATAATCACGATTGTGCTCATCTGCCAGAAACTGCACAACCTCGCCAACCACGTGGAGGGTTTCCGCCAGGTTACCGACCAGCCGCTATTCTACCTCGCGCTCCTCGCAATGGTTTTCGGACTTATGCTGTTCCTCGCCGGATTCCTCGCCGAGCTGATAGCACGCAACGGCTCCGACAGGAACAGGTACCTCATCTCCGACAGGATAGAATAGAGCAACGCACTTAAACATGACCCTGACGCGCAAACTTATAACCGCCGCGGCACTGGCGGCCTTCATTCTCGCAACAAGTCTTGCGTACGCCCAAAATCCAGCCGACTGTGGAACGGTGAACGACAGGAACGGCAACACGTACACTACTGTCGTGATGGGTGGCGACTGTTGGCTGCGCGAGAACCTGCGCACTACAGAGTACGCCGACGGGAGAGTGATAACACCTGCGCCGTTGCAACCTGCATTTGCCTGCCAGGACGCGCCGAATCCGGGTCTCCTCTACAACTGGCATACTGTGCTTAAAGACTCGGAGCCCACCGAGGAGATTGACGGCCGCGTGCAGGGTCCCTGCCCCGACGGTTGGCACGTGCCTTCCAACTTCGAATGGATGAACTTGGAGGATTTCGCGGGTTACAAGGACTTTTTCCGCTGCGGCGACGACGTGTTCAACATAGCAAAGGCACTTGCTTTCCAGAGTTGCTGGGAGGCTGAGCCGGAAGGCGGCGCTTCGGAGTGCACGCCAGCCGCGGAGACCGGCAGCAACAACGCAACAGGCTTCTCCGCACTGCCCACCGGCAATTTCTGGAACGGCACGCACGCTGGCAACGGTACAGAAGCCGTGTTCTGGACCTGTTCAGACGGAGGCGAGGAGACCGCCCCGGCGCACTACATCCACAGCAGCAGCCCGAAATTTGAAATCAACTGCACCCCGAAAGACGCTTTCTGCTCGGTCAGATGCGTGAAAAACAAGCAATAGCGACATGCCCTACCCTCTCGCAACAGACACCCTGCTCGTGCCCTGACTTACTGGGAACACGTTGATTTTTGTGGGAATCATCTCGGCAAGCTTGTCGAGATGGCTCACAATACCGATGTTGCAGTTTATTATGCTGTGCAACTGCTGGAGCGTGGCCACCACGTTGTCGCAGCGCATTCCGTCGAGTTGGCTGATACCTTCGTCGATGAAGATGAAGTCGGGAGCGGAAGCCTGCATCGCCATGTTCGACAGACCGAGAGCCAACGCAATTGATATGATGAAACTCTCGCCGCCCGACACTGTGTCCAACGGACGGATGCATCCATTAAGATACCTGTCGTTCACCAGAATCAGAAGGTCGTGGCCCTTCACCAACTGGTAGCGGTCCGAAAACTTCCCGAGAAAATAGTTCGTGCTGTCTATTAGCCGCTGCAGTATGAAGCTCTGCGCTATCCTCCTGAACTTCTTCCCCTCGGAGTCGCCATACAGGTATTTGAGCTGCTCCCATTTGTCCAATTCGCGCTTCTTCTCGTCGAGCATGGCAAGGGTTTCGGCATATTTTTTCTTGTTTTTTGCGTCAACGTCCAATTTCTCCTTTGATTTTGCCACCTCCTGGAGTTTTTCATCCCTGAGTTTTCTGGCATCTTCCAACTTTGCACCCAAAGTGTCGGGATTATCGCCGTCTTCCATTTGCGGCTTGGCTTCAATATGCTGCCTCAGGTTTCCGTCTGCCATCTTCCATCGTGCCTCGGCCTGGTGCACAGCGGCTTGCAAGTCTGCAACCTCCTTTCTCTTCATGTCGATTTCCTCGTAACCTGTCGCAACGAGATGTCTCAACATTGCCTCGTCTATCTCCTCGTTGCCGTCAAAGAATTTGTCCAATTCAGCCCTCAATTCTGAACTTCTCTTCTCGTTGCCGGACATTCCCGCCGAAAGCACCGAGCATTTCTCAACTATGGCATTCCACCTCACCTCATTGTTCTCGCATTGCTGCAGATTGTTGGAGACTTTCCAGCCGAACAAATCGGCAACACGGTTCTCAAACACCCTGAATCTTTGAATGTTGCCGGCAAGTGTGGTTCTCTCCTTATCTTTTTCGTCAATGTTTTCTACAATTTCCGCATTTCTTTTAGCATCAGCTTCTACAGTTTTTGCGATTTGGGAAGGTTTTTCCACCCATTCAGGATAAGTTTTATCCAATTTTACAGAAAGTTCGTCAACCAACGATTTCAAGTTTCTCCCTTCATCTTCAATTTGAACATTAAGCGACGATTGGGCGGTTACAAGTTCTTGATACTTGAGCTCTGACACATGCTTGTTTTCCTCTGCTGCCTTCTGTTCTTTTTTCTTTTCCTCAATCTTGGCTGTGATACTGTCGATTTCCTTCTTCAGCAAAGCGCATTTTAGCAATTTCTCGCCTAACGAGCCAATGGCTTTTTCAATCTCCAAAGTCTTGGAGTCGACGTTGGGGAGCAGCGATTTGTCGAGCGCAAGGCCCACAACATTGCATTTATCCTGCATTTCAGAAAGCTGTTGGTTCTTGATTGCAGTAAGCTGTGCAATTATGCCTTTGCAACCGTTCATCTTCGTTTCATTCGCTATGAGGGAGTTTTTCAAATCAACGCAAGCTTTCTTCAGGTCAGCCTCTTTGGATTCACATTCGTCCAACTTGGCTTTGAGGCTTGCCACGCTGGCGTCAACGACCTCGTTGGTCAGTATTTTGGTAATCTCGTTTCCGCAGACGGGGCAGTTGTCGCCGATCTTAAGGGTTGCCCGCATTTGCCTGGCGAATTTGTTCACGCTGTTCAAGGCGGCATTATAGCAATCCTGCGCAGCTTCTTTGGCCTTTGTCGCAGACTCCAACGCCTCCTGGCTTTCTTTCAGTGCCTTGTTTTTGTCTTCTATGACACCCTGACACTCCTTTATCTGTTTGTTCTGCTCTTCAATCTTCCTGTTGTTCTCCTGTAGTGTAGCCGCGGATTTTTTTATCTCCTGCAAAACTCCCTTTGTCGATTTCAAACTCGACTCCTCTTTCACAAGTTGCTCGTACCCATAACTTTCATACTCGTTCTTCACCTTGCTCAAAGTCTCGGCATTGTCTGACAACGTCTTTGCAAATTCCTGTATTAGCCGCTCATATTTTTTCACCTCTGTCCCTCTCTCCTCTATTTTCGCGGCATTTTCATCTCTCTTCTTCTTGTATTGCTCCAATTTTGTCTTCAAGTTTCCATAACTCGACAATTTGTCAATAATCAGTACTGAATTTTCAAGAAGACTTTTATTAAGTTCATATTTGGCCTTTTCGATTTGCAGATTTTCGATTGACTTTCCGAGGTCATCAACCATTTTCTGGATAAAGTTATTGCCTGCGGTAAGTTCACCAAATTCAGATAAATAACGGTTTTCCTCACTTTTGTATTTTTCCGACTTTTTGTCGCATTCGATCAGTTCGGAGAACATATTCCTTTGAATTTCTGTTGATTCCCAAAGTCTTATAATCTTTTCAGAATTGACGACTTCTTCTGAAGAAGCCTTTTCTTTTGCCGAGGATAGCTCTTTTAACGAATTGTCGGCAACAGTTTGCAGTTTTACGTTGTTGTCGAACCAGTTCTTCTTCTCGCTTATGACTTCGCTGTCTTTCTCTATTGCGGCAATTTCTTCACGCAAGCTTGCAATTCCTTCGTTAAACGCCTCAATCTGTTCGTCGGTAAGCCGCTCAATGTTTTCATTCCTGGCTTGAAGATTCTTGAAATCAGCCTCTTTCTCTCTGTGCTTTTCAAATATTCTTCTACCTATTTCAGAGAAAATTGCAGTGTCGGTAAGCTTTTCAAGAATTTCAGCCTTGGCGTTCTGGTCGCTCTTCATGAACTTCGTGAACTCGCCCTGCGCAAGGAGCGTCGTCCGGCAGAACTGATCGTAGTTCAGACCCGTGATCCTCAATATTTCAGGCTCGATGTCGCGGTTCTTGTCGAGTATCGCATTCGGGGTTTGCAGTGTCCATTCAGTATCGCTCAAAGTATTCTTCTTGTTGATGGAGAACTTTATCTGGGCCACATACTGTTTTTTGTCGTTGCCTTCAAAGGTGAGCCGGCAGGATCCCTCCTTAGTGCCGCGTTTCAGGAACTGGCGGATGTCGTTGGTGCTTATCTCCCTGCCTTTCGATTCAGAGAACTGGAACTCCTTGTCGATGTATTTGTTGTCTTTCTTTTCCGCCGCGCCCTCGAACCGCGGTATTTTCTTGAAGAGTGACAGGCAGATGGCGTCGAGGATTGTGGTTTTTCCCGCCCCCGACGGTCCCCAGATAAGGAAGATATGTTCATCCTTGCCAAGCAGATTCTCGAAGTCGATCTCGGCCTCCGCAATGGAGTTTATGTTTCTTATTTCTAATTTCAGGAATTTCATGATTCTGTCAATTATTCGTTAGCGTCGTTTCTGACCTCGTCGACAACTGATTTCAGAAGTTCCACGAGAGATTCGTCAAGGCTTGCGTTCTGTGTTTCGGCATAATACTGCCTTGCGATGTCAACGGGTTCCTGGCTTTTGAACTCCGAGAGTCCGAAATCCGGCACAAACTCTGTGGCAGCGTCTTTTTCGGAAACCCTTGTGGTCTTGAAGTCGCAATAAAGCAATTTGTCGTTCTTTTTCAGTATGTTGCGAATCCTGTTCTCGGTATCGGCCGGCACAAATCCGTCGGTGAGGATGTTCAGCTGCACATATCCGGCTTCCTCGGGGAGATTGTCGCCTAACACTGTCAAGGCTTCGTCCAGCGGTTTCGGCTTGTAAGGGATTGTGTAGAAGTTATTTGAAGCAGTGAGAGGCACTTCGCGTATCATGGGCTTCGCGCCGCGCGAGGCCACCTCCACAATCGAGACCGAGTGCCTGTACGACTCCTTGAAGTTCATCTGCACGGGGCTTCCGCAATATCTTGCCTTGCCGTTTGAGAGGGTCTGGGGCGTGTGGATGTGCCCGAGTGCGAAATAGTCGTACTTGTCGTCAATCTCGCCCAATCCTACGCTGTCGATGCCGCCCACCGAGATCCTGCCGTTTATCGTGGTATGCTCATGGCTGTCGAAAATACTGTTACCTATTGTGGTGTGTCCCATGAGCACGACGGGCAGGGCGGCAGTGTTTCTTCCTTCAATCTCCGCGAGAACAATATTGTAGAAATCGTTGTAATAACTCTGCAAGTACGGCACCGCAGCTATGAAACCCTTGTCTTTAACCTCAATTATATGCTTGTCGAACAGATATTTGTCGCCATCGCGTTCCACCGAGCCCACAAAATAAGTGTTGTGCCTTTTCCACACCTCCTGGTCAACCTCGATCCTTACACCGCTGTCGTGGTTGCCGGCGGTTATCACGAACACAGTGCCGGGGTTCGCCTCAACAATCTCGAAGAGGTTGTCGGAAAAGAACCGCATCGAGGCTGAACTCGGCGTTCCCTTGTCATACACATCGCCGCAAAGCAGGAAGACGTCGGGCTGCTCCGAGCTTACAATCTTCTTCAACTCGTCGATGAAAAACTGATGCTCTTCCTGCCGGTCGTAATGGAAGTTGAAGATCTGCCCAATGTGCCAGTCCGATGTATGCAATATCTTCATCTCTAAACATGTTAAAGTGAAATGTTCCTGTCTTTCGGGTGCTTCACGCTGTATGTAATCACGAAAGTCTTTGTTTCGCCGGGGCCTACAACGGCATCCCACGTTATAATGCCGGTTTCGCTGTTCTTTATCGTCGCGTCGGGCTTTATTTCCACAACCTTGACCTCTATGTCCTTGTTCGTTGAAACCGGATACTGGTCCTTAATTGTGACATTTGCACTCTTCGTCTGGTTGTTCTTTACGGTTATCTGGTAAGACTGGGTGATTGTGGATGTGTTGCCGACGGATTTCGTGCTGCAGAATTCGTTGCGCTTCTCTCGTTTCACTGCAATTCTCGGCTCTGTTGTGAGAGTCAGGCGGAATTCCTTTTCAGTGGAATTCGGCTGGATGAAAGTTTTGCCCACGAATGTGTTATTGTACGACACCGTGGCGTATCCTGGCAGCAGGTTCAGTTTTTCGTGGTCTGAAAGCACCGCGATAAGAAAAGTCTCTTCAGTCACCCTTGGAGCGGTGTAATAATGATACTCCGACTTAATCTGGTAGCTTTTCAAGTCAATAAGTTGTGATTTGCCGTTGCCGGGAATATTATAAGGTAGGGTAATTGCATAGTTCACATGAACATCCTGCTCCTCAACCTCGACATATTCGTCCATGAAAATAGGCGCATCGTATGAAACCTCGGCCGATTCGGTTACATTCACCGCGTCGGCGCTTGCGGTCTTGCTGAGTACAGCAACATTCGACGTCGAAGCATGAGAAATCCTTCCATATCTCACGAAGTCCAGGAACCAAGTGGAAAGTATCGGGGCAACACCGTATCTGTTCGGGGTCGCGTTTGAGAGGGTGAGTTTCACATTATCCCAGTCAAGCCCAGTAGTCTGGCGCACCTGCGCTTTCGCCTGCAACGATATGTTCTTCTCCATCGAAGGGATGTTTATATCGTAACACGGCGCCCATGATGCGTTGTTTGTGAAATAGGTTATTGTAAACTTTGTGGTTGTCTTTTCCGGGACACTTATCGAAAGCCTCAACAAACCGGTTTTCTGTTTGTTTTTCACCTCATCCTGCTTGATTTGCAGTTCCACACGTTCAATCGCGGCGCGCAGCTTCTCAATGATTTTGTTGTCGCTGTCGATCTTCTTTTGCAGCGGGGAGGCCTTGGCCAAGTAGAGTTCCATGTTTGCGTTTATGTCGGCTATCGGCACAACTTTGTCCTTGCCAGACATGTTGTTGGCCGTAGCGTCGGTTATCATTTTCAGCAGATGTGTCTGTACATCAAGGTCGTTTTCGGCGTCTTTGAGCTGCTGACTGTATATTTCCAGCGAATCCTTCAGCTTTTTCATCCTTGCAGATTCGTCTCGCGGTGTCATGAAGTCGTTGGAGAACTCCACGGCTGAGATCAGGACACCGTTCGCTTTGACTTTCAGGCTACTGACTTCGATAACCGGACTCACCCCGTCAATGAGGATTTCATAGCTGCCGCCCTTCAAGGTGGCGGTGGCCGCATGGGTGAGTTCCGCTCCTTTCAGGTACACCGTGGCGGATTCTGTGTTAGCGGTGAACCTTTGCTGGGCGTTTACGCACAACGCAAGCGCCGTCAGCAAGAATGCTGATAGTAGTTTTTTGTTCATTTTCTGGAAAATTTTCTGTCATAAAAAAGTTGAACGGAAAAGCGCGGCAAGGTTTAATCGAAGTTAAACATCATAACAGAGTCGCGTTTTGTCTCGTTACAACCGGAGGGGTCGCCTATATAAGAGCTTGGAATAGTGAAGCTATAACCTTGCTTGGCGGTCTTGTTCTCGGAATTGACCACAGCATAGTACGGCAACGACGGGTCGGAATAGACTTTTCCCATGAACAGTCCGAACACTGGCATGGCGGTGCGTGCGCCCTGCCCTAATGCGGTGCTGCGGAAATGCGCGGCGCGGTCCTCACAGCCTACCCACACGCCGCAGGTCAGCAACGGTGTGTAGCCCACAAACCAGCCGTCCGACTGGTTGTCGGTGGTTCCGGTCTTGCCCGCCAGAGGGAACGAAATCCCGTACTGGCTGCGCAGCCTGCCGCCTGTTCCGTAGTCAACAACACCCTGCATGAGCCTCACGGTCTTGAAGGCCGTGATCTGGTCGAGCGCCTCGTTGGTCTTCGGGAGGTTGGTGAAGACTACATTGCCGTCCTTGTCGCAGATATGGGTTATGAAGATAGGTTCAACATACACTCCCTGGTTGGGGAAGCAGTTTATCGCTCCCACTTGTTCATACAGTGTCAGCTCACAGGCACCAAGACATATCGACGGCACTGCCGGAATATCCGATGTCATTCCCATCTGGCGCACGAGTTTGATGACCGCTTCGGGTCCGTATCGCTTCATAAGATAGGCCGACACCTGGTTGAGCGACTGCGCAAGAGCCTCGCGCAGGGGCATCATCTGTCCCTCCTTGTAGTGTCCCGAGTTCTTGGGCGTCCACGTGCCGCCGGGCGTCTCTATGGTTACAGGGACGTTAGGCACCATAGTGCACGGGTCGAAGTCTCCGCTCTGCATGGCAACAGTATAAACGTACGGCTTGAAAGTGGAACCCACCTGCCGCTTCGAGAGTTTCACATGGTCGAACTGGAAATATTCGTAATTAGTGCCACCTACATACGCCTTCACATGTCCGGTGGCGGCTTCCATGCACATGAGACCGCACTGCAGGAACGACTTGTAATAACGAATAGAGTCCATTGGTGTCATCACGGTGTCGATCATCCCCTTGTAGCTGTAAACGGTCATCCGTGTCTTGGTGTTGAAAGCCTTCTCAATCTCGGCGTCCGATTTCCCTGCATCTTTCATCTGAGCATAGCGGTCGCTCTGCTTCACGGCGCGCCAGAGTATGCTCTTGGTCTGCTCCTCGCTGAGGTTCACGAACGGGGCGTTCTTTGCGCCCTTGATATGATTGAAGAACATAGGCTGAAGATAGTCGCACACATGTTCTTTCACCGCCGCCTCGGCATGACGCTGCATCCGCGAGTCTATGGTAGTGTATATCTTCAGGCCGTCGCAGTAAAGGTCGTAGCGCGAACCGTCGTTCTTGGGGTTCTTGTCGCACCAGTCCTTGAGGTACATTCGCAGGTATTCCCGGAAGTAAGTGGCAATGCCCGCAGTGTGGGCCTGCGACTTGAAGTTGCTCATGTCGATCGGTATCTTCACGATGGAGTCGTACTCGGCCTCGGTGATCTTGCCGTACTTCTTCATCTGTCCGAGTACAGTGTTCCGGCGGTCGAGGGAGGCCTGCGGATGGCGTCTCGGGCTGTATCTCGAGGGAGCCTTCAACATTCCCACGAGAAGTGCCGCCTCTTCTGTGTTTATCTCCTTGGGGTCTTTGTCGAAATAAGTGCGGGCGGCAGACTTTATGCCAACGGCGTTGTTGCCGAAGTCAACCGTGTTGAAGTACATTGCGAGGATCTCGTCCTTCGAGTATGCGCGCTCGAGCTTGGTGGCCACCACCCATTCCTTGAACTTCGTGAACACTATCTTGAGTTTCCCGGCTTTGGGGTCTCTGGGAAAGAGATTCTTGGCCAACTGCTGAGTGATAGTGCTGCCGCCGCCCCTGTGACTGCGGGTTACAACACCGAAAGCCACCCTGAACAAGGCCTTCACGTCAACTCCCGAATGCTTGTAAAAACGGGAGTCCTCCGTTGCTATCAAGGCATCCTTCAACTCTTTGGAGATGTCGTTGTACCGGCAGTTTGAACGGTTCTCCCTGTAATATGTGCCAAGCAATTCGCCGTCGGAAGAGATTACCTCGGTGGCTAAATTGGAGTCGGGGTTTTCCAACTCCGCGAACGAGGGCATGTATCCCATCCAGCCCATCGAGATGAAGAAGAACATAAGGCACACAAGCCCTAACAATATGAAATAGACTTTCCAGAAAACCCTGACTTTGCCGTTGGATTTCCCTGCATTCCCCGAAGCATTGTCCCTTTTGCTCATCTCTCAAATGTCTGTTTGTGAATCTGCAAAACTATGAAAAAAAACATTACTTCATTCCACCGAGACAGACTTTGCAAGATTTCTCGGTTTGTCAACATCGCAGTCTCTTATGAGCGCCACATGATACGACAGCAGCTGGAGCGGGATGGTTGTAACAAGCGGGGTGAGCAGCTCATCTATGCCCGGCACCTCGATGGTGAACTTCGACATGCCGCTCACAGTGGTGTCACCTTCGTTCACTATCGAGATGATGGTCCCCTTTCGTGCGATTATTTCCTGTATGTTGCTCACAACCTTATCGTAGATGTGCTGCTCCGGCGCAACGACAATCACAGGCATGTTGGTGTCTATCAACGCTATGGGCCCGTGTTTGATCTCCGCCGCCGGATAGCCCTCCGCATGAATGTAGGAGATTTCCTTCAACTTCAGCGCGCCTTCCAACGCCACCGGGAAACTCACGCCGCGGCCCAAAAACATCGCGTTCTGCTTTGTGGCCACATACTGGGCTATACGCTGTATCTTCTGCTCCTGGCGCAGCACCGACTCTATCTTCTCCGGAGCGGTCTCAAGGTCGTTGAGAAGCTTGTGGTAGAGCGACATCGGGATGGTGCCTTTCTTCTTGGCAAGACTGAGCGCCATGAGGGCAAGCACGGTTATCTGCGCGGTGAATGTCTTCGTGCAGGCCACGCCGATCTCGGGGCCGGCGTGCGAGTACGAGCCCGCCATCGTCTCCCTCGCCATGGTGGAGCCCACGACGTTGCAAATCCCTATCACCGTCGCACCGCGCTTCTTGCCTATCTCCACTGCCGCGAGCGTGTCAGCCGTCTCACCCGACTGCGAAATCGCTATCAGCACGTCGTCCTCGTATATTATCGGGTTTCTGTATCTGAACTCAGAGGCGTATTCCACCTCCACGGGAATCCGCACAAGAGTCTCGAAAAGATGCTCCGCAATGAGACCTGAATGCCACGAGGTGCCGCACGCAACTATTATGAACCTGCGGGCGTTCAGCATCTTCTGCTCATACTCTATTATACCTCCCAACGACACGACGTCCTTCTCAAGGTTTATGCGTCCTCGCATACTGTCCCTCACGGCCTTGGGCTGCTCATATATCTCCTTCAGCATGTATGTGTCGAAGCCGCCCTTCTCCAGCTGCTCCAAACTCAGTTCCAAAGTCTGTATGTAAGGACTTTTCGGCAATCTTTCCGAATCGTTCACATTGCTGATTCTCAATGGCTTGTCTCTGCTAATCACGCCAACATCGCCGTCTTCAAGATATACAACCTGCTTGGTGTACTCCACAATCGGCGCACCGTCGGAGCCTATGAAGTACTCGTTGTCGCCTATGCCCACCAACAACGGGCTGCCTTTTTTTGCAACAATCAACTGGTCAGGGTTCTCGGTGGAGATTATCGCAAGTGCATACGTTCCCTCCACCATCCTCAAGGCTATCGTTACAGCTTCCGGCAAAGGGATGCCCTCCTTGTCCTGCACACTCTTGATCAGGTGCACAAGGACTTCGGTATCGGTTTCACTTTTAAAGGCAACTCCCTGGTTTACAAGTTGCTGCTTCAGTACCACATAATTTTCCACGATGCCATTGTGAATGAGCGCCATCGAGCCGTCCTCGCTTACATGCGGATGGGCGTTCTGCTCGTTGGGTTCCCCATGGGTTGCCCACCTCGTGTGAGCTATGCCCAGAGTTCCGGAAGTGTCGAGGTTCTCGCAGAATTTCTGGAGTTCTTCAACGCGCCCTTTCTTCTTGAACATCTTGATACCCGATTCCTGCATCAACGCGACTCCCGCGCTGTCGTAGCCCCTGTACTCCAAACGGTAGAGGCCCTTCAAAAGTATCGGGTAAGCATCTTTTTGGCCAAGATAGGCCACAATTCCACACATTTTAGCTTATTTTATGAAAATCAATACGCTGAATATGACAACTCAAGGCGCAAGCGGGAATCATTGTCGTCAGTTCCGGCAACTACAAGCCTGTTAGGCCTTATGCCCGAGCCGCGAACCACCAGGTTCAGGGAGTTTGTAAGGTCGCCCTGGCCCTGTATGAGATTCTGTACATATCTCGTAATCCTGAAACGGTACTCCTTCCTGCTCGCGTCATAAACACCTCCGAAATAGGAAGAACTCGTGTAATAGTCGTCATCCGGGATGAAATTCACCTTGCCGTCCTTGCCAATGCCCTGAAGCGTGAGGCCGGGAGGCTGTATCAGAAACTGCTCGTCAGGCCTTGCATTTGTAATCACAAGCTCTGCGCGGTGAATCACAACACGGTTGTCCAACGATGCGAACGAATCCTCGAGATACGGGAACGTAATCCTGGTCTTTACACCGCCGCCGCCCTGCAGGAAGAGGACTTTCCTGCCCAAGTCCTTGTTCCCCGACAACACCTCCTCCACGAAATCGGAAGACTGCGAGGATGCGTAGTCGTGAGTGACACGCGTGAACCGCGGACATGCTGAAGTGCACGACAGCTGGTAGCGCTGCCCCGTTGCGTCGTCGTTGTGATAGTACAGCATGATGCCGCTCAAGGCGCTGCTCAAGTTGGTTGCAAATATGTAACCGGTAGATCCTGTATGCGACACCGCGTCAATCAAAAGTCCCTTGAACACCGTGGTGATGTCGCTGTTCAACGCAACCTGGTTGTCTAAAAGGAATTGGCCGAAACTACGCGAAAGGCGTATTCTGACGTGTGGGTTGTACGCGCCGGTGTCCACAACAACCTGTGTCTGGGGCTTTATGGTATAGCCGTGGATTGACTGGTTGAGATACGACGGGTCGTACTGCACCTCGCTGTTCTGGTAATAGTTGCCGGTTCCGAGATCCTCGGTTATTTGGTGCACTCGGATGTCGCACGCCGAAGTCGTGTCGCCGTAATAGGTTGATATTTGCAACATCAGCACAACAGAGTCAATAACTGGGTTCTGCCCGAAATTCACCGACGTAGTGCTGGGCTTGAATCTGGAGCATGTCGCGGCGCGTGTTGGACCGAAAACCGGATCCGAGATGTTTCCAATCATATTTGCCGACAGACCGGAGGTTACAATGGTGTCCTCCAATATCGAGTACGCCTCAACCGTCAGCGTGTCGGTGAAATCCGAGCCCACCTTGTTGTCAATGAGATCCAAACCGATGACTGAGCTCTGGTTTGTGCACGAGACCGCCAACAGCGCGAACAACGCTATGACGAGACTTTTGATCCTGAACATAGACTCACTCGTTTGATGATGATTCCAGAATGCTGTCGTAAAATTCATCGTACAGATCAACGTAGTTGTCGTCGTCAGGATGCTGGAGAACAGGCTTCCCCGACTTCTCGACGTATGAGAGCAGTTTTTTCTTGATGTCCTTGGTCAGAGCCACAGCGTCTGAATAATCCACGGCCGCCTGAACGATCTGGTCGTAGCCAGGATTCTTGAAATGCTTGAGGCACGAGGCCGGGATGTTAGTCTGCTTGAGTTTCTTCGCGAAGTCCGGGGAGAACTTGTCAGGGAACTCGTCGGGGAGTATCGAAAACACAACCTTCGTGCCCTGCAGCAGCGGGTCGTCTTTATAGACGGTCTTCACGAACATCGGCACTAATGCTGAAATCCAGCCGTGGCAATGTATAACGTTGGGATCCCAGCCCAACTTCCGCACGGTCTCGATGACTCCCTTTGCGTAGAAAATAGCCCTCGAGTCATTGTCGGGATAGAAGTTGCCCTCCGCGTCACGGTACTGGGTCTTTCTCTTGAAGAAGTCCTCGCTGTCGATGAAATATATCTGCATCCTCACATTCTGCAGGGAGGCCACCTTGATGATCAGCGGATGGTCAGTGTCCTCTATGATGATGTTCTGCCCGGAGAGGCGGATGACCTCATGCAACATGTGCTTATGGTCGTTCACGCATCCGAATTTGGGCATAAAAGTCCTGATTTCGTTCTCTCTCTCCTGGATGCCCTGCGGCAGAAACCTGCAGATGTTGGAAATATAACCTTCAGGGAAATAGGGAAATATTTCAGGTGTGATAAATAAAACCTTCTTTTGCGCCATATTATAAAATTAGTCTGCAAAGATACACTTTTTTATCAGATTTCAACTATGCGACTGATATTTTAGCATTTAGGATTCGGATATTTGCAGTTTTCGACGACAATTAGCGAATTTTAAATTATCGGTGTCCGGTAAAACTTTTTCGATGATGTTTAAGTCACTGCGTATTTGTTACTGTACGTTTGCGGTGAATTTCTCCCCCTTCTAAGGGGACCAAGGTGACAAAATCCATCCCCCTTTTAAGGGGGACAAAGGGGGGTTAAAAATACAGGACAACCCCACGCAGCCATGAGACACCCCCTAAATCCCCCTCAAGAGGGGGACTTGCCAAACCTCCCCCTTTTAAGGGGAAACGAGGGGGTAAAATCCATCCCCCTTTTAAGGGGGACAAAGGGGGTTTAAAAATCCAGGACAACCCCACCCAGCCATGAGACACCCCCTAAATCCCCCTCAAGAGGGGGACTTGCCAAACCTCCCCCTTTTAAGGGGGAACGAGGGGGTTTAAGAAAACAGGGCTGATTTTCACTCGAGGTCATCCCTAATTGTTTACTTTTGTACTTGCAAACATAAAAAGTAAAACAATGGGCAAAAGTACACATTTTAGCGGATAGCACTAAATCGAAACATCGATAGTACTTGTTACCCATCTCAGTAAAAAGTGTTATCTTTGCAGTCAAAACTATGAATGCGATATGTCTGAATCATTTGTAGAAGTTGGAATTTGGAATTTAGAACTTAGAACTGGGAATTGAGAATTACTACTGTCGCAATAAATCTTCATAAACTATCAAATAAAGTAGGTTCTTTGACATTTTGATTTGAATTGATTGATTCGGAGGGTTT
>CADBQG010000072.1 GCA_902796805.1 uncultured Bacteroidota bacterium | reverse complement strand
TAAAGCAGTCCTATAATTTGTTAATAATCAGTGGAATATTATAGGGCTACCCCTCGCCTTTACCAAGGCTCAAAAACGGCGGCAAAAATACGATTTTTTCAACAATACTATGAGTTAATTCATTTTTATTCTTCAATTCACTCTACCATGCAAACGGAACCACCTTGTACCGAACTTTTTGTTTTATTATTCCAGCAGACAAGAGCAGGCCTTAATCCTCCTGCTCTCACAGATATAGATTAACTTAGACTATTTTCTGCGCAAATCAGTGGGTTCTGCGAGAAATCATATTTTCCGTTCATTTCAACACTTCCCAATGCCCGCTCCTGTTGCTGCCGACGCGGATGATATAGCCCGCTGCTTTCAGCTCGCCAAGTCGGCGCTTGACGGTGGCTTCGGAGACGCCTGACAGAGTGCCGTACGCCGCATAATTTAGACCGTTGTCTTTCAACACAGCCTGATAGAGCCGTTCCGTTATCGGGTCAGCGGACTGGGTGTAGTCTATCTGTTCCGCAATCCCCAACGACTGATACTCATTGAGTGCGTCAAGCAATTGTTGTTCCCGTTTCGTGACCATCATAGCTGTTTTTCGACTGCAAAAAGTACTATTTTTCTCGTCTTTTTCGGTTTTCGGTTGTTCGGATTCTTTCCTCTTGTGGTCAGGCCATCTTTCAAGCCCCTGCAAGTTCAAGTTGAGAATAGTTGAACAAACAGAAACAAAATAAACATCAACAAACTGCAACCTGTTGGACTTTTTTTGCTCTATGAATAGATAAAAGACTTAATTTTGCAGTGTTGTTTGCGTATCTTGATAATAGAACCAACAACCAAAACCATCTTGAAAAAAAGACATATCCTGTTCTTTGTGCTTTTGTGTGTGGTTTTTGCGACTTTTGCACAGAAGGATTCCTGCTGCACCAAGAATTATGAGACGGCTTCCTATCTCCTTTGCTTTGCGCCTGACTCGCTGCACCGGCAAGGGAAGTACCCCGCTTCCATCGAATGGCTCCGAAACGACACCATTGCGGAGGATTACTTGCGATACTACCAAATAGCAGCCGACTGGATTATGCTCGGCCAGAATGAAGTGAACATCACGGAGAGATGCGACATTGTTTTTCTAAAAAAACGAAATGCAAAAAAAAATATATCGTTTACGATATATTTTTGTATTTTTGCACCGTGAAAAACAAGGGAGTGAATAAAGTATGCGAACAGCTGAGGCTCGACAACCAGCTCTGCTTCCGCTTGTACACGGCGGCACGTCTCATCACTGGGGTCTATCACCCGTATCTCGGTCCGCTGGGGCTGACATACCCGCAGTATCTTGTGATGCTGGTCCTGTGGGAGGACGACTGCCAGCCGGTGTGCGACATCGCGAGGAGGATCATGCTGGACACCAACACCGTGACCCCGCTCCTGCAGCGCATGGAGAAGTCGGGGCTGCTCACACGCGCGAAAAGCGGTGGCGACGCCCGGCAGCGCATTGTGTCGCTGACCGCCAAGGGAGCCTCGATGATGGAGAAGGCGGCGCACATACCGGAATGCCTCGGCTCTGAAATCATAAGGAGAACAGGCTGCGGTGACGATTTGCTGAAAATGATACCGACCCTCGACAATCTTATCGATGGGCTGAAACAAATAAAACAATGATTAGTTCAAACAATTAAAAACAAACAGTTATGGATTTCACAAAGACATTGCAGATTTTACAGATGATTGTGAACGAACTTTCAGGCAGCGCGCTCGTGCACAAGATGCAGGGCCAGCTCTTCAAATCGCAAGGATTCACCAAACTCGGCCAGAAGTACATCGATCACTATGCCGAGGAAATGGAATGGGTTGAGAAATACACAGACCGGATGCTCGACCTCGGGTGTGTGCCTCAAGTGAAGGTCTGCAACGAGTCCACCCTCGTTGAAGACGCTAAATCGTACATAGAGGCCGACCTCAAGCTGCAGCGAGAGGGCGTGGAGGAACTCTACAAGATAATGCCTGAACTCGCTTCTGACCCAACCACATACGACCTGACCAAGGCTTATCTTCTCGACGAGGAGGAAGACCTTTACTGGGACGAGGAACAACTCGATCTGATTGAGAAGATAGGCTACCAGAACTGGCTTCTAAAAATGATGTAATATATGAAAAAATGTATAACCTGCATGGCCGTCGTTATGCTTGCGCTGATGGCGGGCTGTGCGCAAAAAATCGAAAAAATGGCAACTATCTATGATTTCAAGGCCCTGAACAACAAGGGCGAGGAGATTGACTTGGCGCAATACCGCGGCAAGGTTCTCATGATTGTAAACACCGCCTCGAAATGCGGCTTCACCCCGCAATACGACGGGCTTGAGGCTCTCTACAAGAAGTATCAGGATCAGGGACTGGTGATACTCGGCTTCCCATGCGACCAGTTCAAGCACCAGGAACCCGGCACCGACGAGGAAATAGCCGAGTTCTGCCGCCTCAACCACGGCGTGACGTTCCCGTTGATGAAGAAAATCGACGTTTTCGGCGAGAACGCACATCCTGTGTTCACTTACCTCACCAAGCAAGTGCCTGACGAGGAGGTTAGCGGTTTGAAGAACAAGGCCACTATGGCGCTTGTTGACAGCCTGAGCAAGGCCGAGGGGCGCGGCGAGGGCGACGTGCGCTGGAACTTCACCAAGTTCCTCATCTCCCGCGACGGTTCTGTGATCAAAAGGTTCCCGCCCGTGGCCACGCCTGAGGATATGGAACCTGAAATCGAGGAGATGCTCAAGCAGAACTGACATTCTTTGTTAGCTGGATCTTAGATTATTTTAGTCTTGTGAATGAAACGATTCACAGACTGAGTACATTGGTCTGAATAAATCCCCGTTGACCTCGTTACAACGGGGATTTTTATTATGAGTGCCGTGAAAATAAGAGAGGATATTTGCCATTTTTTAAAAAGTGTTAAGACAAATGAGAATACGTACATTACTGGTTGCAACGCTGACAGTTATGTTGGCCTTCTGCACAAATAAAACCACGCAGAAATCAGAGAAGGATATGGAAAAGTTGACATTCAACGAGGAGCAGGCCGCGGCCATGTCGGCTATAGCCTGCAACGAGGCCAGGGCCGACTACGAGGCCTTGGCAAAATCCATCAACGAGGGCCTGGACGCCGGACTCACCGTCAGCCAGGTCAAGGAGGCCCTCTCACAGTTGTACGCCTATACAGGCTTCCCGCGTTCGCTCAACGCCCTCGGGACGTTGCAAAAGGTGGTTGCCGACCGTGAGAGTAGAGGCGAGAAGACAGAACCCGGGGTTGATGCTGCCATGCTGCCGCGAGGTTATGATGCCCTGAAGCAGGGCACAGAAGTGCAGACGAAACTCAGCGGGCAGCCTTTCGACTACGCGTTCTGCCCGGCCGAGGACTATTACCTCAAGGCACATCTCTTCGGCGACATCTTCGCGCGCGACAACCTCACTTTCGCCGACCGCGAGCTAGTTACCGTGAGTGCGTTAGCCGGTTTGGACAAGGTGGAGCCGCAGCTTGCCGCCCACGTGCGCGGCGCCCTGAACATGGGGCTCACCGAGGCCCAGCTGCTTGCCATCCCCAAGGTGCTTCAGGAGCGTGTAGGCAAGGCCGAGGCGCATCGCGCCGCAGTTGCCATAAGGCAGGCCGGCATCAACGATTCATCAAACAACCGCATCGCCAGCGACATGTACATACAGGACTATGTGGATTTGAAGTCGAAATGGAGTAGGGGAGTGCCGAACACCGATTACGCCCAGTACTTTGTCGGCAACAGCTATGTGTCGCCCTACGGCGGAGGAATGGTCAACGTGTCGTTCGAGCCGGGCTGCCGGAACAACTGGCATGTGCATCACAAGCAGGTGCAGGTGCTGGTATGTGTGTATGGTCGTGGCTGGTACCAGGAGTGGGGCAAACCGGCTGTCAAGTTGGAACCCGGCGTTGTGATTGAAGTGCCCGAGGGCGTCAAGCACTGGCACGGGGCAGCAAAGGACAGCTGGATGCAGCACCTCACTTACCATAAGGACGTGCAGGAAGGGGCCAGCAACGAGTGGCTTGAGCCTGTGGATGACAATCATTACGCTAATCTTGAAAAATAACAGATATGAAGAAACTATTGATGACATTGGCGCTCTGCGCAGCTGTCGCCATCGCCTGCGCACAGATGACTTTCACCGTGCAGGGTCCCGAAAACAGATACAACCAGATAAGAGTCGTGAACGAGACTTCCAGGACAGACTTCAAATGCCGCATCATTATTCTCAACGAAGACGGCAGCGATTCGAGTGAAGTGTACGGAGTGTACGAACTCAAGGAGAAGGGCGATTCCGACTCCAACACGAAAAAAATAAGCAAGGGCACAAAGTTGAAAATCCAGAAACCGAAAGACTTTCCGGTAGAGTTGGACTTCATGGTTGAGTACAAGGACTATCCGATGTTCGATGTCGTCATCGTGCATCTGTTCGACAAGGGTTCCGAGCAGTACGACGACTTTGAATGATCACCACTTCCTTTTTCCCATCATGCGCATGAGGCCGTCCCACCAGCGGGTGGGCAGCAGCCAATGGAAGAAGACGATGGCGGTGGAAAGACGGCCGATGCGGTAGCGTGTGCGTGGACGTCGGGCGTTCACGGCGCGGCAGATTGCTTCCCTCACCACCGACGGGTCCGAGAGGCTTGACGATTCATACATGCCCCGCAGGTTCTGCGCCATCATCGCGCCGGTGTCGGCGTATGCCGTGTCTTTGGAAGTCTCCTCAAGATGTTCGGCGGCGATGATGCCCCAGTTGGTCTTTATTGCGCCTGGCTCTACGATGACCACGTCGATGCCGAACGGCTGAAGCTCCATGCGGAGCGCGTCGCTCAATGCCTCCACTGCATACTTGGACACGTGGTACCAACCCCCATAGTATAGCACCGACTTGCCGGCCACCGACGAGATGTTGATTATGCGGCCGCAGTGCTGTTCACGCATGGCGGGCAGCACTAACTGGCAAAGCCGCGCCAATCCGAAAATGTTGACCTCGAGCTGGTTGCGGGCGTCGTCCATCGGTACGTTCTCCACAGCTCCGAAATATCCGTAGCCGGCGTTGTTGACGAGTACGTTGATGCGTCCTTCGCGGTCGAGGATGGCCTGCACCCCCCGGCGCATCGACTGTTCGTCGGTGACATCCATCTGGAGCGGCACAACCCCGAACTGCCGGAGCGGTTCCATGCGCTCCACGCGGCGGGCGGCGGCGTAAACCTTGTGCCCCTGTTTTGCCAGAGCATCGGCGGTGTCGTAGCCGATGCCGCTGCTCGCTCCGGTCAAGAGAATGATTTGCTGTTTCTTAGCCATATTGTACTATGCCCTGTTGAACTTCTCTTTGCCTTGTTTGCAGCGCGGACATCTCCAGTCGGCTGGCAAATCCCCGAAGGCCACGCCGTCGTGTTCGGCCGGGTCATACACATAGCCGCAGACTGAGCAGACATACTTGCCCGAAGCCTCCTTCTTCTCGAAGTTTACCTTGTCGAAGACGGTCGGCACGGGATTGTCCAAGTCCATAACGCGCTTGGCCTCCAAGTTCTCGTAGCCCTGCGGCGTGTTTGTGGAGACATAGACAGTAGGATGGTTGCGCACGAACTCGCGCACGCGGTCCAAAGTCACACGGGCGGCGGGCAGGTCGTCATAGACCACGGAAAGTTTGTTCTCGTACAGTGCCTCGTCCACGTAGGTGATGTCGCCGTGTATCATATAGAACAAACCATCGTTCTCCACGATGACGATGCTGTTGCCGTTGGTGTGTCCCTTGGCCTTGATGAAGTGGATGCTGTCGGCAATCTTCTGGCTTTCAGGAAAATTGTAGTACGCGCCCTCAGTGAAGTGTACGGGCACGAGGTTTCCGAGTCCCAGGAGTTCGGCGGCTTGTAGCTCGTCGGCGTTCACATAAACCTTCGCGTTGGGGAACGAGCGCAACTCGCCGCCGTGGTCGGCGTGCTTGTGCGTGAGCAGGATTTTGGTAACCTGCTCGGGTCTGTAGCCGAGGGCCGAGAATGCCTCCATATAGGTGCAGATGTCTTTTCCTGTGAAGGCAGGTGAATTCTCGTCGGGATTCTCCTCGGGGGTTCCGGCGGGAAGTCCCGTATCGACTAAGATGACCTCGTTGCCAGTGTCGATCAGGTAGTTTTGCAGACTGCCGCGGTAGCGGATGTTTTTGTCGAATTTGTCCATGCCATCCTCGCCTCCGAAGGCGAAAGGCTGTGAGTAGAATCCGTTTTTTCTGAATTTTACTGCTTTGATTTCCATTTGATTATAATTTATATTGTGATTGATTTACATAGCCTGTTTGGTTACATGCCGCCAACCTTTGAGGGCGGCTTTACATGTCTCATTTGCGTAAGTCACGCTTCTTGTGTCATAGCAATGACACTTTTAAAATCTGCAAAATCACAAAAAATGTGCTTTTGGGAAATGAGAAATTGGAATTCTATTTAATCTTCACAGAATCTGTCAGTGCGATTTT
>CADBQG010000071.1 GCA_902796805.1 uncultured Bacteroidota bacterium | reverse complement strand
GCAGCAGATCAGGGACAAGGACTACCCGCTGCAGTTCCGGCAGGACGACAAACAGACGTTTCTCGTGGGCGTGAACTTCTCGAAAAAGACTCGCACCATCGACAGGTGGCTGGTTGGGGGGTAGCGTGGGCGGCAAGTTTTCAGAAAAAATAGAGACTACCAGTTGGCCGTTTTCATCGACAGCAGCCAATACCATCATGAACGATTGTTGACATTATGGAAGAGAAATCGCAATATTCTCTGATTCAATGTTTTATATTACAATTAGAAAGGATAGCCGATACTGAAGTTAACCCGCAGGCCGTCAAGTGCAGGAAGGTTATAGTATGAATTGATGGGTCGAGTGAGGTCAGGAGTGCCGTCTTTGGAGTACCTGTAAGTCTGATATGGTGCGTGAATGCCTACACCAAGGTCTAAACGGACTACGAGACCGTCGATATCGAGACGAAGACCAGCACCCGTTCCAAGGGCTATTTGCTTCGCAAGGTCTGGATTCCCGAAGAAGCCGTCTTTGAGATCCTCTGTCAATGCCATGGTCTCGACAAGCGCTGCATAACCCTCGCTGCTGAGTATGTCGGAGGTGTTGCGCCAGTTCCAGACGTTGCCAGCGTCTAAGAAAACTGCGCCATAGAGTTTCCAGACTATCGGGAAACGCAGTTCAAAATTGGCTTCGAGTTTAATGTCGCCGGCGTGGAAGAAGTTCTGATTGTATTTGGGGCTGTAGAAATTGCCCGGTCCGTAGGCATACGGGGCGTAAGCGCGCAGACTATTTGGGCCGCCGGCGTAGAACGACTCCGAGAGCGGGGCGTACGCGGAGTTGCCGAGCGGTATGTTGGCGCCGGCGAAAAGACGCGTAGCGATGCACACTTTGTCTGTAATGTTGAACTTGTTCCACAACTCGGCCGTTACCTTGACGAACTGGTTGAAAGGGACTTTGCCCACAATCGATTTGTCCTGCTCGTTCCATTTACGGCCGAAGATGCAATAGATTCCGTTAATGATGTTGCCGGCCTCCTTGATTTCAAAGTCAATCATTGTGTTGACGGGCCGTTTGGTGCGATAGTCGCTGTAGGTGATGCCGTAGCCCACCGATGGAACGAACTCGCTTCCGGCAAGAACCTTGAGGAGTTCCGGGTGTTCGGCCGCGTTGTTTATCAGGTCGGGTGACTCTACATTCACCTTGACCACAGAGAGCGAGAAAGGAGTGAAAACATGCGTGACATGGCGGGAAGGACGGATGAAATACGAGAAGGCACCTGAAAATTTGTGAATACCATATCCGCCTGCTATGTTCTCATACTTGTATCCTATCCGGTATCGCGTGTCGCCGTCTGGATTGTTGTTCCCCATCCAGTGCAGATAGGGGAATACAAGCGCGCCGTCGATGCCGAACTTGTAAGTGTCTGTCGTCTTCGGGTCGCCAGGATGCCGGTTGCGCAACGACCAGTAGTAAGCGCCGTATCCCTTGACCACAAATGTTTCCCCGCGTCCAAGGAGGTTCTTGATGGAGTGGGAGAGAGTTAGGTTAGGACCGATGCTGTTGTTGGACCGGTAGGCAACATCGGCGTCAGCGGACAAATTGTAAGTGCGCAATATGGAGTCTCCCGATGAACGCATGAAATCGTAGTGCTTCCATTGCTTTGTGGCTCCCACGCCTATGCCCGACTTGTTAAGTTCGCCTTCGAGGATGTTGTCGTAGTCGCGTTGCGAGTACATCCGCAGGAATACGTTGCCTGACTTAGTCAGCTTGTACTCCGCTGATATGAGGCTGAGCAGGCCGTTTGCCTTGTTCACTTCAGGGTTGTCGGAGATTGTTGAACCCACGGTTACGCGCAACTTGTCGTTGAACAAGGTCTTGCTGATGGATATGTTCATGTCGTTGGTCTTGCCGGCAGCATGTACTGTTTGTCCACTGCTGATGTCAACGTCCACTATTTTGCCCATTTTTGAATTTGCCATGGCGGCGTTTATGCGGCTGTTCACGATACTTGACAGGGCGTATCCGTCCTTTTGCGCCGCCGCATTGCTCTCGCCCACGTACATTCCGGTTGTCAGCAGCACCGCAGCGATGCCCTCGCGGGTCTCATTGTCCATAGAGGTGAGTTCGCGCGTGATGGTCTCGTCGTTTGGCGCTTCGAGGAAGAAGCCGATGGCTTTAAGTCCTATCGAATCTATCAGGCCGTTAACACGCACGCCGGTGTTGAAGACCACGCGGCGCGTCTCTTCTCCTTCCGACTGCACATCAGCCTTCACCTGCTGCGATGCTGATACGTTTACCATAGCCTGTCCCAATTGCCCGTTGAATGCAACGTGGCTCCCAGAGTCCACACGGAAAGGCATAATGGGATACAGGTTTGGAGAATAACGTATAATTCCGTCATCCACATACAGTTTTCCGCCTAAATTAATGGCGCCCTCAACTGTGTTGTACCGTACATTGACCGTGCCGTACGGCTTCACCTGTGCAAGGTTCTTCTTGTCTATCGGGTATGTGAGGTCTGTGGATGGCAGAATCGTTACATCCACATTTGCGTTGATGCTGTCCAACGGCCCGGTTACGCGCCCGCGCACGTCGGCTGCAAGGTCGCCATATACTGGGAAAGGCCCGCCCTGCTCCAATTTCGCCGGCGAGAAGTTGTCTGCGCTAACGTCAACATCCAAGCGCATGGTGTTGAGATCCAACCCGCCGTTCAAAGCTAAATAGGAACTATCAATGCTATATATGTGTACATCGTTGAGTTTCAGTTTGTTGTGTTTCATCACGATGGGAGTTTCACCAAGATTGAACGAAACGTCGTAAGGCTTGTAAGTGGCTCCCACTTCTATCGGCAGAACTTCGGCGGATAGGTCTATTTTTGCAGGCAGACCGTCAACGGTGGCCCTGGCCTGGGCGATGCCGTAAAGGTCGATGTCTTCTATCTGGAGGATGCTGTTCACAAGCTCGAGAGGGATGTCGTCAAGCTGTGCGTCCGTTCGGAATGCGTTCTCGTACAGTTCCGACGGTTTTATACAGAAGTCGGCCGTGCGGTTTCCGAGCGCCGTTGCGCCGTACAGAAGGCTGTCCAACGCAAGATGTCCTGTTCCGTTCAAATCGTGCCCGTTCCGCTCCAAGTCAAGTCGAAGAGCCGCGTCGGTGCAGATGCCCTCCACACTCATCACGCCGTCTGTTATGCTCGTGCCGGCGTTGAGCGAGGCAGTGGTGTTGCCTTCCGTCATGCTGACACGCAATGTCGCCGTGGCAGCGGGTATGCGCAGTCTTGTGCTGTCAACAAAATTGTCTATGTACGGAGTTGAAACATCCAAGGCTATGTCGGATTGCAGAGAGTCGGACTTCAGCAGCAGTGCCACCTCGTTTATGTCCAGTCCTTTCCGCTCGATGATGCTCTGGATGGGACTGCCCTGTTCCAACTGTATTGACGCCTGTATGTCAGGAATCAACCGACGGAGCGTGTCCAACATCGTCAGGTCTTGCAGCGATGTGATGGCGTTGACAAATGTTGTGTCAGCGATGACTTTCAGCAAAGGTTGCACGTCGTCAACCAGGCGAAGCACATGTGTCGGGCTTGTAGCATCAACGGTCAGACCCTCCGTAACCAGGTACAGCGTTGTTGAGGTGTCCGTGGTGAAGTCGAGGTCTAAATGGTCGATGTCGAAATCCTCGCCTGCAACATGCGCCATCACGTTTTTCATCTGAGTGTGGTAGTCAACGCTCATCCGCTCTGGTTTCAGGAAGTCGGCGACGCGGAACTGGTGCTCCGACTCGGCTTTCAGCTTCATGTCGCTGTCCGTCATTGTAATTGGCAGATGCAGGTTTCCGACCACCGTCTTGTTCGCCAGTTCGGCGTCAAGTATGAGACCTGAGACATCAAATTGGTTGTAGATACCGTCGGTCAGGTGCATGGATAGTTCGCACTTCATTGCCGGGGATTTGATGTCTATCCCTTTTCCTTTTGCATGAATTACACCGGCTAATACCGCACGGGAGCTGTCTTTGAGAAATGGCCGTGTGTCGATCTGCTTTACATCCACCAGCAAGTCATACATTTCATTGTCGATATTGTAGAACCCCTTCACATTCGCCTTGTTCCCGCGATAATCGGCATGGCCTGCCAAATCCACCCGCATTGTCTCCAAGTTCAACTGAACTGTCTCCAAATCCACTTTAGCCCCAATCGAGTCGGAGCGGGCGTGCAGCCCGTTGGAGTTGATAAGATCGGTGTTTAAATCCACCAATGCGTCTCCATGTATCGTGTCCAAAGGCAGGTGCAGCGTTCCGAGGGTGAGTGAGAAATCCCCCACGTTCAGGCGGCGGGCGTCGTAGCGGTTGCCGCCCACATCAGCAAGCACATTCGTGTTGAGAGTCCTGGCGCGCAAGTCCAGCCCGAGAGGATTGAGGACAAACCGCACGTTGCGCAGCTCGCCGTCCGGAATGTCGAAGGCCATCGGCGTGGATGTGGTGTCCTCCTCCGTCTCTTCTTCTGTCTCTCGCAGGCCGATGCCCACGTATGCGTCCGCCAACTTCAATCCGTGCAGCGGATACTTTCCTTTCGCTATGCTCAGTCCCGGACTCTTTACGTCCAGATGCCCCACAATGGCGTCTATGCCGACTGCTGCTATAAGAGTGTCGGAGTGGACTGTTGTGTTGTTCAGTAGCAGTTGGTCCACCACAATGGTGCGGGCCGTGAAATCCGTGTTCGGGATTCCGTCAGCTGGCTTCTCCACAGTGCCTTGCAGTCGCAGGTCGTGCACGTAAATCAGCGTGTCCTTGCCGCGATGGCCTATGTAAAGACTGTCAATCTCGATGTGCAGCGGCAGGTCGCCTTCGCCTTTGTAGGCGCGGTAGAGAATCATGGGGGAGTGGTGGAAAGGGGAGAGATAGAGCCGTCCAAGGTCAACGTCGTAGTCGGTACGCTTGTTGACCTCCTCCACGCATTTGTGCAGTACGGCCGTGCGGGCTACGGGCGTAACCAAGACTACTGTCACGGCAGTCAGCAGCAACAGCACGAGTCCCAGTACGACACCTAAAATAATACATGGGATTTTCCAGATCAGACTCTTCTTGCTCACAAGGTATCCTCCCTATGTTCTTATTTTTGAATTGACTGATGATCGGCTTTTTCAGAGCATGCTACTTGCCGGCAACGTCGTCGCGCCTGTACAGTTCCGGCACGGCCGCGCCCGAGGTGCCTGCAATCATGGCTCCCACAAACGCCTCGAAAACATCTTTGTCGAACTCCTCTTTTGAGCAGGCGATGATGAACTCGGTGCCGTTCATTTTTGTGAACCATCCGGTTTCATGGAAGCCGTTCTTCAGATAGAATCTGCGTCTCCGCTCACGCTGCTCGGCGTTGTCGCTCTCTTCAAACGGACTTTCGTAAGAGAACCAGAACGGGGTGTCGCCATAGTGGTCAACAATCGCCTTGAAAGCCTTGCTGCCGATGCCGCTTGAGCGCAACTCCGGACACGTGGCGAAATAAACGCCGTAAACACCAGCCCCACCGCTTATTCCGAAAAAGAAGCCGGAAAACCTGTCAGGTGTTTCGTCGGGGTACACACCAAGCAGGTCGCACGGTATCTGATCCAAATATGCGATGATGTCGTCCATGCTCATGGGACGCTCACTAACCGGAAACGCTTCTTCGAACAACTTTTTGAGTGCGGGAATGTCAGGATGGCCTTGGTTGAGTTTCTTAAGAATCATGATGTTCTCTGTTTGTTTATAAAATGATGACTTACGTTTGTCGTGGTTTAATGACACTGATAACTGATTGAGAAACAGTTTGTTCAGACAAAAAAAAGGCAAACTTGCTGACTAGCTTGAATGGAAGAAAACCAAGTGTTGTTTGAGTTGTTAATTTACAATATAAAGACAGTCAGTTTACCGACCCGCAAAAGTACAATAAAAATTGGAATGATGGTTTTTTTTAGAGAATAATATATATCGGCGGATTGAGCCTCTACTAATCAAACAAAATCACCCTCGCGGCTGCAGACTGCGCCTGTACTCGCTGGGCGAAAGGCCGAGGTGCTTGGTGCAGTAGCGGCTGAAATAGGAGAGTGATGTGAAGTTCATGCGGTCAGCGATCTGCGTGAGCGACAGCCGCTCGTCATTGAGATATTTTTTCAGGATGGGCACTGTGTGGCGGTTGATGAAGCTGCTGACGCTGTTGCCGGTGACGCGCTTGACGGTGGCGGATAGGTACTTCGGCGACACGTGCAGACGTTCGGCATAGTAGCTCACCTCGCGCTCGGTGCGGCTGATGCCCGTGGAGAGCAGATCCATAAGTTGTCTGACGATGTAGGCCGTGCGGTCGGT